>NZ_JASDCZ010000105.1:0-7986 GCF_030407635.1 Micrococcus sp. APC 4021 | reverse complement strand
GGCGACCCCGCCGACCGCCCGGGAGGCCGCCAAGGCCCGACGCCGGGTGGACCTGCTCGCGGCCGCGGCGCGACTGTTCGCGGCCCGGGGCTTCGACGCGGTCCGCCTCGAGGACATCGGCGCCGCGGTCGGGATCAGCGGCCCCGCCATCTACCGCCACTTCGCCGGCAAGGCCGCCGTGCTCACGGCGATCCTCGACACGGCCTCGCAGGACCTGCTCGACGGCGGGCTGGCCGCCGAGGCGCAGCACGCGCCGGGGGCGGAGACCCTGCGGGCCCTCATCGGCTTCCAGGCGGACTTCGCCCTCGCCCAGCGCGACGTGATCCGTGTGCAGGACCGCGACATGTCCGCCCTGCCCGACGGCGCGCGCACGGCCATCACGCGCACCCAGCGCGCCTACATCGACGTGTGGGCGCGCCAGCTGCAGGTCGTCCACCCCCACGAGGACCAGGCCACCGCCGTGTTCCGCGCCCAGGCCGTGCTGGGCCTGCTCAACTCCACCCCCCGCTCGGTGCGGCGCACCGCGGCCGACCGCGCGGCCCGCCGTGCGACCCTCGTGGCCATGGCCTGGGCCGCGGCCACGGCCCCCGGACCGCTGTCCGGCGAGGACTGAGCGGACGGCACCGGCCCGGCGGGCCGACGTCGTGCCCGGTGGTACGGTGGCCGGTACCCGCGACGGCGGACGCCGTCGAACCCCGCCCCGAGAGGTCCACCGCCGTGCTTCTTCGTGACGTCCGACCCGAGGATCTGGACGAGTTCTTCCTCCACCAGCAGGACGAGCAGGCCAACCTGATGTCCGCCTTCGCCCCCCGCAACCCCCGGGACCGCGGTGTCTTCGACTACCACTGGGCCCACCTGCTCGGGGACGAGGACACCGTCGTGCGGACCATCGAGCACGAGGGCCGCGCCGTGGGTGCGCTCGTGTGCATCCAGCAGGACGGCGTGGGCGAGCTGTCCTTCTGGACCGCGCAGGACTACTGGGGCCTGGGGCTGACGACCGCGGCCGTGGACCGGTTCCTGGAGGAGCACACCGCCCGCCCGCTGCGGGCGCACGTCCCCGAGGACAATGTGGGCTCCGTGAAGGTGCTCTCCCGCCGCGGCTTCGAGACCGTCGGCGAGGAGAAGGTCTTCTCCAACGCCCGTGCCGAGGTCATCACCGAGCTCGTGATGGAGCTGCCCGCCGCCGACTGAGCGCGCCCCGCGGCCCCCGCCGTGCCGGCGGCCGCACCGGCCTGCCACGACGACGGCCCCGCCTCCCGGTGCCCGGGTGGCGGGGCCACGGCGCGTCCGGGGCCGTCAGACCATGGCCAGGGTCAGACCCGGGCGGCGCAGGATCGCGCCGACGTCCGCGAGGAAGCGCGAGCCCTGCTCGCCGTCCACGAAGCGGTGGTCGAACGAGAGGGACAGCGTCATGACGTCCCGCAGGGCGATCTCGCCGCGGTGCTCCCACGGCATCCTCCGGACCTGGCCGATCGCGATGATCGCCCCCTCACCCGGGTTGATGATCGGGGTGCCCGCGTCCACGCCGAACACCCCGACGTTCGTGAGCGTGAAGGTGCCGCCGGCCAGATCCGCCGGGGACAGCCGCCCCTCGCGGGCGAGGCCCGTGAGATCGCGGATGGCGTCGGCCAGCTCCCTCAGGCTCATCGCCTGGGCGTCCTTGACGTTCGGCACCATCAGCCCGCGGGGGGTGGCGGCGGCGAAACCGAGGTTCACGAAGTTCTGCTGGACGATCGTCCCGGCGGCCTCGTCCCACCGGGCGTTGACGTCCGGGGTGCGCTCCATCGCCACGAGGCACGCCTTGGCGGCGAGCGTCATGGGCGTGAGCTTGACGTCCCGGAACTCGCGGGAGGCCTTGAGCTCGGCGAGCAGCTCCATGGTCTCGGTGACGTCCACCTGCAGGAACTCGGTCACGTGCGGGGCGGTGAACGCGGACTGCACCATGGCCGCCGCGGTCGCCTTGCGCACGCCCTTGACCGGCACGGCCTCCGTGCGCGGGCGGCCGCCCAGGGTGCGGACGCCCCCGGTCGAGCCCGACTCGGCGCCGGACTGCGGCGGCGCCGCCGCGGCCGCGGGCTGCCCGCCCCCGGCCAGGAACGCCTCGACGTCCGCGCGGGTGATGACCCCGCCCACACCCGTGCCGGTGACCTGCTCCAGATCCACGCCCGCGCGGCGCGCGTACAGGCGCACGGGCGGAGTGCACCGGGGTCGCTCGCCCGGGGCCGGCTCGTGGGCCGCGTCCGCGCGGTCCGGCTCGGCGGCCTCGGGCTGCGGGCGCCCGGCGCCGGCGGGGGCCGCCTCCGACGTGGACGGCGCCTGTCCGCGGGCGGGCTCGCCCGCCGGGGCGGCCGACGTCGCCGGGGCCGCGGAGCCGCGCCGCGCACGGCGGCCGGGCTTGCCGGTGTCCGGCGCGGCGCCGTAGCCGACGAGGGTGGGCACGCGGCCGTCACCCTCGGCGGGCCCGCCGACGTCGGACTCGGCGCCCTCGAGGGTGAAGGTCACCAGGGGCGCACCGACCTCGAGGGTCTCACCCTCGGCGCCGTGCAGGGCCGCGACGACGCCCGCGAACGGGCTCGAGACCTCGACCACGGCCTTGGCCGTCTCGACATCGGCGAGCACCTGGTTCACGGTCACCGCATCGCCCTCGGCCACGCGCCACGTCACGATCTCGGACTCGGTCAGGCCCTCGCCGAGGTCGGGCAGGCGGAAGGTCTTCTGGCTCATCGGGTCTCCTCCCCGGCGTTCTGGGCGGCGAGGAACTGCTCGGCGGTCTCGGGGGCGGCGAACGCGTCCACGGAGTCCAGCGAATTCGGCCGGCCCAGAGCACGGTCCAGGCCGTCGAGGATGCGGTCGAGGTCCGGCAGGTGCAGATGCTCGAGCTTGGACGGCGGGTAGGGCACGTCCATGCCGGTGACGCGCACCGGCGGGGCCTCGAGCCAGTGGAACGCGCGCTCGGCCACCGTGGCCACGAGCTCGGCGCCGAGGCCGCCGGTGCGGGACGCTTCGTGCGCCACGACGAGCCGGCCGGTGCGCCGCACCGAGGACTCGACGAGGCCGGTGTCCAGCGGAGACAGGCTGCGCAGGTCGACCACCTCGACCTCGACGCCCTCCTCGGCCGCCACCTCCGCGGCCTGCAGGGCGGTCTTCACGAGCGGGCCGTAGGCCACGAGCGTGGCGTCCCGGCCCTCGCGCAGGATGCGGGCGGGGCTCATCGGGGGGATCGCGACGTCCAGGTCCACGTCGCCCTTGTCGTGGTAGCGACGCTTGGGCTCGAGGTAGACCACCGGGTCCTCCGAGGCGATCGCGGCGCGGATGAGGTCGTACCCCTCCTGTGGGGAGGACGGGGAGACCACCCGCAGGCCCGCGGTGTGCAGGAAGTAGGCCTCGGGCGACTCGGAGTGGTGCTCCGGGGAGCCGATGCCGCCGCCGAAGGGGATGCGGATGGTCACCGGCATCGGCACGGCGCCGCGGGTGCGGGCGCGCAGCTTGGCCAGGTTCGCCACGATCTGGTCGAACGCCGGGTACACGAAGCCGTCGAACTGGATCTCGACGACGGGCCGGTAGCCGCGCATGGCCAGGCCGATGGCCGTGCCCACGATGCCGGACTCGGCCAGCGGGGTGTCGAGCACCCGGTCCTCGCCGAACTCGGCCTGCAGGCCGTCGGTGATGCGGAACACGCCGCCGAGGGCGCCGATGTCCTCGCCCATGAGCAGGACCTTGGGGTCGTCGGCCAGGGCACGGTGCAGGCCGCGGTTGATCGCCCGGCTGAAGGTCATGCGCTCGCTCACGCGCCCGCCTCCTCGTCGTCGAACTGCTGCAGGTAGAGGGCGTGCTCGCGGCGCTGCCGCTCGAGCTCCTGGTGGGGCTCGGCGTAGATCTCGTCGAAGAGCCTGTCCGCGCCGTCCTCCTCGAGCGCCTCGAGGGCGCGGCGGACCTCGGCCGCCAGCTCGTCGGCCTCGGCCTGGGCCTGTGCGAGCACGGCGTCCACGTCCACATCGAGGGTGCGCAGGTGCGCCTCCACGCGGGTCAGCGGGTCACGGGCCTTCCAGGCCTCGAGCTCGGCGTCGTCCCGGTAGCGGGTGGGGTCGTCCGCGGTAGTGTGCGGGCCCATGCGGTAGGTGACGGCCTCGATGAAGGTGGGACCGCCCCCGTCGGCCGCGCGCTCGACGGCGGCGCGGGTCGCGGCGAGCACGGCCAGGACGTCGTTGCCGTCCACGCGCATCGACGGGATGCCGAAGCCCCACGGGCGGTCCGCGATGCTGCGGCGGGTCTGCAGGCGCACGGGCTCGGAGATGGCCCAGTGGTTGTTCTGGCAGAAGAACACCACGGGCGACTGGTAGGAGGCGCTGAAGACCATGGCCTCGTTGACGTCCCCCTGGCTCGTGGCGCCGTCGCCGAAGTAGACGATCGTGGCCACGTCCGCCTGGTCCCGCTGGACGCCCATCGCGTAGCCGACGGCGTGCAGGGCCTGCGCGCCGATGATGATCTGCTGGGTGGCCACCCGCGTCTCGTTCGGGTCCCAGCTCGAGAACGTGGAGCCGCGCCACACCCGCAGCAGGTCCAGCGCGGGGACGCCGCGCAGCAGGGCCACGCCGTTCTCGCGGTAGGACGGGAAGACGAAGTCGTCCGGGCGCAGCGCGACGGCGGAGCCCACCTGGGCGGCCTCCTGGCCCAGCAGCGGGGGCCACAGGGCCAGCTCGCCCTGACGCTGCAGGTGCGTGGCCTCGACGTCGAGGCGCCGGACCACGGCCATCTGGCGGTACAGCGCGGCGAGGGCGTCGGCGTCGACGTCCTCGATCCACGGGTCGAGCTCCGGCTGCGGACGGCGGCGGCCCTCCGTGTCGAGCACCTGGAGCATCACGGCCTCGGCCGGGCCCGCCGGGAGCGGAGAGCCGGCGGACTGTCCGCCGGTGGGACGGGTGTGGTCCACGAGGGTCACTGGACTGCCTTCCGATCGACGCCCACGGTGCGGGGCGAGGGAGCTGTACGCATGCGCGAGCAGGGGTGGAGCGCGCGGCGTCTCGGTGGTGTGATTGTAATCACTTCAGTGTGATCTGCGCCACTCTCCCGGGCCGCCGCGCGAGGGCCGGGTGTCAGGCGCGGCGCAGCAGCACGTCGACGGCGGCGTCGAGGTAGGCGTCGACCTGGCCCTCCTCGTAGCCGGCGGCACCCTCGGCCTCGCCGAACGACGCGCGGCGCACGTCGTCCGCGGTCAGCCCGCCCTCGGCGCCGGGATCCGTCGAGTCCTCCGCACCGGCCAGGGTGACGCGCAGACGGTCCACGAGCGCGTCCACCTGGTCCACGTCGTAGCTCACGGCGTCCGCGCGGGAGGGGCGGCGGAAGCGCTCCGCCGGGGCCCGGTCGGCGCGGGCCACGAGCTCGGCCACGCGCTCCTCGAGGTCTGCGGCCCAGTCCTCGTCCCCGCGCTCGGCGACGAAGGCCTGACGCTCGGCGGCGGCCAGCTCCTCTTCCAGACGGTCCAGCTCGTCGTCCACCTCGTCCGTGGCGTAGCCGCCGTTGACAGTCGCGAAGCGGGCCTGGCGCACCTCCTCCGCCGTCAGCGGGGCACCGCCGTCGCGCGCCTCACGGGCACGCGCCATGAAGGCGTCCACGTGGGTGGTCTCGTAGCCGATCTCGTCCTGCTCGACGAGCTCGAAGACCGGCTCGGCGTCCGGGGTGGTGCGGGGGGTCATGGGCGTCTCCTGCGGTGTGGGTCCCGGACGTGCCGGGTCGAGGGGTGGATCAGGTCAGGGGCAGCGCCAGCACGGTGTAGGCCACCGGCGCGGCGAACACGAGGGAGTCCAGGCGGTCCATCACGCCGCCGTGGCCGGGCAGGGCGGAGGACATGTCCTTGATGCCGAGCTCACGCTTGACCATGGACTCGGAGAAGTCCCCCGAGGTGGCGGCGGCGACGGTGGTCACGCCGAGGACGGCGCCGACCCACCACGGCTGGCCGACCAGCAGGGGGACGGCGACGACGCCCACCAGCACCGAGCCCGCCAGGGAGCCGGCCAGGCCCTCCCAGGACTTCTTGGGGCTGATGCGCGGGGCGATCGGGGTGCGGCCGAAGCGGTAGCCCACGATGTAGCCGAACGTGTCGTTGGAGACCACCATCAGCAGCAGGATCGCCACCATGCGGTGCCCCAGCGGCTCGTCCAGGAGCGCCGCGGCGAAGGAGAGCAGGAACGGCGCCCACAGCACGATGAACACGCCCGCGAGCATGAACTGGCCCGCCGGACGCCGCCGCGTCAGCGCCGTCCATACGGCCACCAGCGCCAGGCATGCCACCAGGGCGATGAACAGCGCGGGCACCCCCCACCGCCACGCGGTGAGCGGCAGGACCGCCGCGGCCACCCAGAGCGGGGGCCGCGGCACGTCCAGGCCGATGCCGCGCACCGCCGTCGCGATCTCGGACACCGCGCCGACCAGCAGGGCGACCACGAGGAGGACCAGCAGCCAGTCGAGCCAGAAGAGGCCGACCAGGGCCGTCGCCAGCAGCCCCACCCCCACGAGGACGGCGGACTTGAGGTCGCGGCCGCCGCGCGGAGGTGCGGGCGAGGTGGACACGGCGGAGGTCATGGGGCGAGCGCGGACGGCGGGAGGCTCAGACCTCCAGCAGCTCCTGCTCCTTGTTCTTGGCCATCTCGTCGATGAGCTCGACGTGGCGCTTGGTGAGCGCGTCCAGCTCCTTCTCGCCGCGGGCGCCCTCGTCCTCGCCGACCTCGCCGTCCTTGACGGCCTTGTCCATGGCCTCCTTGGCCTTGCGACGGGCGTTGCGCACGGAGATCTTGTGCTCCTCCGCCTTGGACTTGACCAGCTTCACGTACTCCTTGCGGCGCTCCGCGGTCAGCTCCGGCATCACGATGCGGATGACCTTGCCGTCGTTGGACGGGTTCGCGCCGACCTCGGACTCGGACAGGGCCTTCTCGATGTTGCGCAGGGCCGACTGGTCGAACGGCGTGATGAGCAGCGTGCGGGCGTCCGTGGTGGTGAAGGACGCCAGCTGCTGCAGCGGGGTGAACGAGCCGTAGTAGTCGACCATCACCTTGGAGTAGAGGCCCGGGTTGGCGCGGCCGGTGCGCACGGAGGCGAAGTCCTCACGCGTGGCCTCGATGGTGCGGTCCATCTGCTCTTCGGCGGACTGCAGGGTCTCCTGGATCACGGTGTCTCCTCGGTGTGGTGGATCAGGTCTGCCGCCATCCTACGCGGCGGGCCTCAGACGGTGACGGTGGTCCCGATCGGCTCGCCGAGCAGGGCGCGGGTCACGTTGCCCGGGCCCTCCATGCCGAACACGCGCATGTCCAGGTCGTTGTCCTTGCACATGGTCATGGCGGTCAGGTCCATCACGCGGATGTTCCGCAGCAGCGCCTCATCGTAGGTCAGGTGCGTGAGGCGCTCGGCGGTGGGGTCCTTCTTGGGGTCCGCGGTGTAGACGCCGTCCACGCCGGACTTGGCCATCAGGACCTCGTCTGCCCCGACCTCCAGGGCGCGCTGGGCCGCCACGGTGTCCGTGGAGAAGTAGGGCAGGCCGGTGCCGGCGCCGAAGATCACGACGCGGCCCTTCTGCATGTGGCGGATGGCGCGCAGCGGGATGTAGGACTCCGCCACCTGCTCCATGTGGATGGCGGACTGCACGCGCGTGGTGACCCCGGCCTGGATGAGGAAGTCCTGCAGGGCCAGGCAGTTCATCACGGTGCCGAGCATGCCCATGTAGTCGGCCCGACGGCGGTCCATCCCGTTCTCGGACAGCTCGGCGCCACGGAAGAAGTTGCCGCCGCCGACGACGATCGCGATCTCCACCTGGTCCGCCGCGGCGGCGATCTGCTCGGCGATGCCGCGGACGGTCTCCGGGTCCACGCCGATCTTGCCGCCGCCGAACACCTCGCCCGAGAGCTTGAGGAGCACGCGACGGCGGCCGGTGTCGTCCGAGGTCTGCGGGGCGTGGGCGGTGGTCGGGTCCTCGGGGGCGCGGTTCGTCTCCATGGG
>NZ_JASDCZ010000104.1:0-8008 GCF_030407635.1 Micrococcus sp. APC 4021 | reverse complement strand
CGTCAGGTAGTCGTGTCGAGCTCCTGGACCGTGTGCAGGAACCACTCCAGCGCGTCGAGGAACGCCTCCTGTGCGGCGGCTGGCTGGAGGATCTCCGGTTTGATGGTCGGGCGACGGCGGAGAGCGTCCGGGCCGAACTCCACGCCAGGGACGAGGTTCAGGCGCTCCCGGAACTCGTCGAGGAGCGATTCATCGGTGAACGGAGCCCACTTCGCGAGGTGGTAGAAGACGACCTCGACGCCGTACGTCGGGTACAGGATCACGGGCCAGATGTTGCGGTCCGACGTGCGCGGAGTCACGAGGAAGCAACCGCCGGCGGCAGTGCCCACGAAGGCGGCCCGGCCGCCGCGCTCGACCCAGCCTCGTTGGATCTCGATCAGGGCGCGGGCCGATTCGGGATCGTTGTGGTCGTGCAGGCGATCGACCCAACGGTCCCGCAGGGCAGGGTCGTCGCCCGGGTCGGCGAGCGACCGAGGATCGGTCAGGTCGACGTCGACGTCGATGAGCTCGGCGAGCTGCTCCGCCGACAGCCGCTGGCCGCCGTCGGCATGTCCGTCCTCGGAGAAGCGCACCCCTTCGGCGGCGAGGACGTCGTGCGGGTCATCCGTGCGTTCTGGGTCCGTCCACCGGAAGGACGGCGACACGGTGCCTCCTGCCTGGAGCACACGATGAGCGTGCGGCAGCGCCGTGCGCGCGAGGTAGGTCCCCACGGGGACCGGGTGGCTGCCGATTAGACGCGCCAGTTCGCCGTAGGAGGTCCAGGACCCGTCGGGAATAGCCGCGACGGCATCCGTCAGCGTCTGCCAGGCCGTGTGGGCGACTCCGGAGGCGGCCTCGGCTGAGGGTCCTGGCCAGATACCGACGATCCGGTCCGCCAGCCGCTCGGCGCGAGCACGGATCTGTGCGGGACCCCATACCGGCTCAGCGGAGATCTCCTGGTTCATGCGGATGCCGCTCCTGGCCAGCTCCGCACGCTTGACCGCGAAGGGCCCGTTGCTCAGCTCGCTGTTGTACCCGGTGAGGGTGAGGTTGCCCAAGATGTGGAGGAGTTCGGTGTGCACCTCTCGAAGGTCCTGGTGCGCCTCGAGCTGGTCGGCCAGAGCGCGCTCCCACTCCTCCGTGAGGGTCTGCGGCATGACGTGCTCGATGGTCGCACTGTCGAGGTCCACCGGCTCCTTGCTGCCGTAGGACTCCTCGATCCACCGGAGGATCAGCTTCCGGTGGGCCGCCCGGCCCGTCGTATAGAAGGGTGCCGTCATCACGGCCTGGCGGATCTGATCGTCGGAGGCGAAGTGCTTCCGCCCGCTGGAGAGGAAGCGCTGCAGGGCATCCGCCGGATCGTCCTGGCCCTGAATGTCGGCCGTGGCCGCGAGCAAGGTGGTGTTGAGACCGTCGGAGTAGCGGCCGAAGACGAGGCGTCGGACCAGGTACGACTCGAGGTAGAGGAGTGCACGGGCCAGTTCGTCCGAGTCGATGTCCCCCAACGACCGGCGCTCCATCAGGTGCAGTGTGATCGGGAACGTCGTCGTCGTGCGCCAGGCGCGCAGGCGCGCCAAGCGGAACCGCACTGCGGCGTCCTTCTCCTTCTCCGGACGGAGCATCACGTCGTAGAGACGCCCCAACGCCAGGAACCGCTCGACTTCCGCCCTGACCTGCGACTCATCCTGCAGGTCACGCATGCGTCGCTGCTGCCCCGCGTAGATCTCGGTCTGGCGGACCTTGGGATCCTGTTGCACCAGGTCAAGCCAGAACAGCGTCTCCAATTCCTCATTGGAGAGCAGGTTCTGCAACGGGAGCCACAGGGTGGTGTAGACCTCATCCGCCCGTGTGGGCAGCTGCATGAACAGGTAGTTCCTGAGCAGGTCGCCCTGGGTGAGCTTGAGGCCGGTGTTGTTCAGCGACTCGAAGATGCGGTGGGCGTTGTCGTTCTCCCCGGTGGTCACGGACACGATCGACAGGCCGGCGACGACGGCGGACTCGACCTCCGCCAAGGTCAGCGGCTCCTCTTCACCGTCAGTAGACGGTTGACTCAACCCGAGCAGCTTCGTCAGGAAGAACTGGTGGGCTTCGCTGATCCTGGAGCCTTCGGCAGCGTCCGGGGCGTGCTCGATCCGTCCGCGGTAGGCGCCACGGTCGGCCTGGGTGGGCAGGACCTTGTAGCGGAGATCGCCGTCCTCCCACTTGTTGACCAGGTACTTCTCGTTGACCCGATCGGCATGCATGGGGCCTTCGTGCTCAGCCCGGTGGTCGCGGACAGCGGCGAGGAGGAGCGTCAGCGTCGTCAGCCGCTGCTGCCCGTCCACCACGAGCCACCGCTGGACGCCACCGGGCCCGTTGTCCCGGAAGCCGGCGAGAACGAGCGAACCGAGGAAGTGGGTCGCCGAAGGGTTGTCCCGCCGATGGTCGGCGACGTCCACGACGTCCTCCCACAGTCGCTGCCACTGCGGGCGGCCCCAGGAGTACGTCCGCTGATAGAGCGGGACCGTGTACTGGTAAGAGCCCCCGAGGAGTTCCTGAAGGGTGACTTCACGCGCGGTGACCATGGGACGAGCCTAACGGGGGCTCTGAGGCCAGATCGTCCCGAGGTGTCAGGGCCGCTTGCCCTGCCGGCAAGGCACGTGACCTTGTGGTCGCGGCCCACGGACAAGGTGCGTCCGACCTGCGCTGAGCCCCCGTTCTGACTCAGTTCGACCACGGTCTCTGGCTCTACCAACGACGCCGCTGAACGCGCATCAATCGAAGAAGTCCTCGTCGACCTGCAGTACGTGAAGGGTCTTCTTCACCTGCGCGCCGACCCGGTACTTGAGCATGAGTTGCGTGAGCTTCACGCCGTCGATCAGCACGATCCGGTCAGGCACGGCGTCCGCGTACGCCTGGGCGTGCTTGCTGAAAGAACTCGTGGCGATGAAGACGCCCTTCGTTGCACCATGCAGGCGCAGCGCTCCGACGAATGCCTGGATCGGCTCCCGGCCGACTGTGTTCGCGTCGGCGTAGCGCTTTGCCTGAACGTAGACACGGTCGAGGCCGAGGGCATCGCCGTCGATGACCCCGTCGATGCCGCCGTCGTAGGACTTGCCGGTCACAGCCGCCTTTCCCTGAGTCCCGCCGTAGCCCATGGCCATGAGCAACTGGACCACGGCTTCCTCGAAGAAGGTCGGCGTGGAGTTCTGAAGCCGCTCGAGCAGTTCCACACGGACGGTTTCGTTGAGGCTGGTGACGGCGTCCTGAGCTTCTTCTTCAGGGTCCACGATCGGGTCGGACGCAACCGCGGATTCAACAAAGGACTGAGCCTCAGTATTGGCATAGGCCTGAACAGGCTTCTTGGCGGTTCCCTTGGACCAGAACGGATCGAAGAATGCGCTGGCGCCGGCGAAGTCGTTGAAGCCTTCCGGATGGTCCTTCAGCCAGGCCCGCCCAGACTCTGTCAGCACGTAGATGCCTCGCGCGGGCCGCTCGATCAGTCCAGCTTTGGAGGAGTGCGTCAGTGCCCAGCTGCCGCGCCCGCGGTACCGCACTTCCCCGGACTCGACCGTCTCTGCCCGCGCTTCTTCGCTGAGCTGAAGCCGGTCGGCTGCCGCCTCGATCACGTCGCGGCGCCTCATGCTCTCGTGCTCTGCGAGTACCTCAAGAGCAGGGCGAACGAAGCGAGGCCAGATGGGAACGGTGTTCATGTCTGCGATCCTGCCATAACCAGGGCATCACCCCGGCGCTAGCACGATTCGGCGACATACCCCACACCTCTAATTACAGGCAACAATGGGATATTTATGATTGCTACTTATGTCCCTGTTAATCATCGCTTCTCGCGAGATTCTTCAGTGCCTTAGTGATCGCTGCCCCCTGAGACCTCAATTGCTTCTCTACCCGGTAGAGCGAGCCGCTGGCATGCACCAGGGACTCGCGCCAATCGTTGAGGTCGATGGGATAGACCAGCGTCGGCACAGAGCCATGGGGGCCATCCGCGTTGACGCGCACGGTCACCCGTCTTGTGACGGCGGGGTCCTTCAGGAGTTCCGGCCCAGTCCCCAGCGCCCAACCGACCTGCCTCCCGGGTGCCAGGGAAGCATGTCCCTCATTGAACCGGATGAGAGCGGACGCGACCTTGCTCCGGTGCCGTTCCGCATGGGGTAACTCGCTGTCGAAGTGCACGCGGATGTTCGTTGCCACAGTGGGTCCTGAATTGCCCACCACCAGCTCCAACAGCTGCCCGTCTTCGTCGCGAGGGCGAATATCCGCCCACACATACGGTTGCATGGACGCCCTGTACTGCTCACTTTGGAGTCGAACCTGCTGGACAGAACTCCGCGCCGAGAAGAACGTGATGACGGCGGCCGCGATCGCGCCCGCGGCCGATCCCATCGATGCGACCACTAGCATCACCTCATGCGTGCTCATCTCTGGCCGCTCGTCCAACGCTCACGTGGCTTCGCCCATGAGCTCGCGTTGCTGCCAACAGCCTCTGACCCGCTCTCCACCTCGACACCGACCCCCTCGGCATAGTCCACCGGCCCAGCCCCCTCGCTCCGCACCTTCCAGTACAAGTACTCCCCGATCGCGGCGACGATCATCTTGGACGGGTCTCCGCCTCGGCCCACGATGTCCGTCATCTTCACGAAGGCATCCTCATTCGCGTACACGGCGCCCATCGCTGACCGTTCCAGGTTCGGGCTCGCCAGGAACTGCTCCAGCGAGTTCGCTCCGGCCTGGCCCAGCAGCTTCTCGTCCTCCATGAGCGGCGCCACGAGGGCACTCACCCACGCCTCCTGCTGGGACGGGGAGGCATCCACGCCTTCACCGGCGAAGATCTCGTTGATCTTCTCGATCACTTCCTCCAACGGCCCGCGCTGCTTCTCACGCACCTGCCCGCCACCCACAGCGGTGGTCCCCTTCAGCGCGACCCCACCGGTCAGCCCGATGTCCCCCGAGGACGTCTTCTTCTGCCGGATGCTCACCAGTTGCACATCGCTCAGATCGATCAGCTCCTCACCGCCGGGCTGATCGCCCACCAGCTGCACCAGGTGACGCAGGAACAGCGCCCGCTTGTAGTGCTCGGTGTCCCCGAACTCATAGATCTGGGAGAGGAAGTCGTAGAGGCTGACGAAGGACCGCATGTCCTTGCGCACCAGCACGAGCTCGTTCACGCGCGTCTCGTCCTGGTTCATCCGCGCATGCGCCAGCTCCTTGCGGAACCGGTATGCCACGGGCTCCAGCGCGGCCTGCAGGCCCTCCTGCCCGCTCCCCGGCTTCCACGCCACCCACACATCGGCGAACGCGTCGACCTCGTCCCAGTCGTACACGCCCGCGGCGTCGAGCTTCGTCCCCAGGTCGTGGATCAGGTTCGGGTCCGTCACCGTCTCCAGCTTCGCGCCGGCGTAGTACGGCTCGAAGGCGGCCTGGATGTCGTCTTCGGAGTTCACGAAGTCCAGCACGTAGGTGGTGTCCTTGCCGGGCGCCGCACGGTTCAACCGGGACAGCGTCTGCACGGCCAGCACGCCGGAGAGCTTCTTGTCCACGTACAGAGCGCAGAGCTTCGGCTGGTCGAAGCCGGTCTGGTACTTGTTGGCCACGATCATCACCTGGTAGCCGTCCCCGTCGAACGCCTTCGCCAGGTCGCCGGTCACGGACGGGTTCATGGACCGTTCGGTGACCTTCTCGAGCCCGAATTCGTCGTCGGTGATCTCGCCGGAGAAGGCCACCAGGGTGCCCACGTCCGTGTATCCCATGTCCTGGATGTACTGGTCCATCTGGCGCTTGTACCGGACGGCGGCGGCGCGGGAGTCGGTGACCACCATGGCCTTGGCCTGCCCGTCGAGCAGTCCGGCCACGTTGGCGCGGAAGTGCTCCACGATGATCTTGACCTTCTGCGCGATGTTCGTCGGGTGCAGCTTGACCCACCGCATGAGCTTCTTGCTCGCCTCGGTCTGGTCCACTTCGGTGGTCGACTTCCCGACGGCGGCCCGGTCGCCTTCCGGACGGAACTCGCCCTTCTGTCCGGCCAGGGCCAGCTTGAAGGCGGTGTCGTAGTTGGTGAAGTTCTTCAGCACGTCGAGGATGAACTCCTCCTCGATGGCCTGCCGCATGGTGTACCGGTGGAAGGAGGCCGGGAGCTCCTGGCCCTTCTCGTCATATTCGCCGGAGGGGCGGCCGAACATCTGCAGGGTCTTGTCCTTCGGGGTGGCGGTGAAGGCGAAGAAGCTGATGTTCTCCGGGCGTCCGGTGGCGGCGACCTCGGCGGCAAGGATGGACTCGGTATCCGCTTCTCCCCCGTCGTCGAGGTCGGCCTGCTCGTCCGGGGTGAGCACGCGCTTGAGCTTGGCTGCGGCGGAGCCGGTCTGGGAGGAGTGCGCCTCGTCCGCGATCACCGCGTAGGCGCGGCCGGCAAGCGTCGAGTCATCCTTGAGGAGTTCGAGCACGGCGGGGAAGGTCTGCAGCGTCACCACGATGATCCGGTTGCCCTGCAGCAGGGTCTGCTTCACCAGGGCAGACTTGCTGGTGGCCTCTCCCCCGAGGTTCTTGCGGTCCACGGCCACCACGGTGCCGGAGGTCCGCTCGATCTGCCGGACGGCCTCCTGAAGCTGGTCGTCCAGCACGGTGCGGTCGGTGACCACGATGACCGAGTCGAACACCCGCTGCTCGTCCGCCCCGTAGATGGAGAGCAGCCGGTGGGCGCTCCAGGCGATGGTGTTGGTCTTGCCGGAGCCCGCGGAGTGCTCGATCAGGTAGGACTTGCCGACGCCCTCCTCACGGACGGCGGCGAGCATTTTCGTGACGGCCTCCCACTGGTGGAAGCGCGGGAAGATCAGCGTGGACTTCCGGCGCGAGCGGCCGTGCTCGTCCTCCGCGGTCTCCTTCTTGAGGAAGACGAACTTCTGGAGGATCTCGAGCCAGGTGTCCCGCTGGAGGATCCGTTCCCACAGATAGGCGGTCGAGGAACCGCCGTTCGGGTTGAGCGGGTTGCCGGCGTGGCCGTCGTCGCCTTGGTTGAACGGCAGGAAGAAGGTGTCCTTCCCGGCCAGCTTGGTGGTCATCCAGACCTCGCGGTTGGAGACGGCGAAGTGGACCACGGCGCGGGTGCCGAACCCGAACAGCGGCGTGGCCTTCGGGTTGCGGTCCCGGTACTGTTTCTTCGCGTGGCCGATGGACTGGGTGGAGTCGGTCTTCAGCTCGATCGTGGCCACGGGCAGGCCGTTGACGAACAGCACCAGGTCCACGGACTCGGATTCGTGCGCCCCGGTGAAGTGGACCTGCCGCATCACGCGCAGCCGCATGCGCTGATAGGAGGCGACGGCGGCCGGGTTCAGGTTCGTGGCCGGCCGCGGCTCGGCCATGCGCAGGGTGGCGGAGGTGCCGACCTTGAAGCCCTTGCGGAGCACGTTGAGGGTGCCGCCGACGCCGGTGTCCTGCGGCTTGTTCAGCACCTCGATCAGGCGGGTGGTGATCTGGTCCCGCTGCGCCTGCTGGGCGGAGGGCGGGGCATCGGCCTTCACGAGACGCCCGTAGTCCCCCGGCTGGTTCTCGGCCAGCCAGGCGTGAACGTCCTCGGGGAAGATCGCGTTCTTGCGGTCGTAGCCGTCATCGTCGAGCGAGTAGAGCCAGCCGTGGGCCTGGAGGTACTCGCAGATGTAGGTCTCGAGCTCGCTCTCGTTGTGGATGGCCATGGCGGTCAGTCCTCCGTGGGAATCTCGATCTGGCCGGTGACGGCAGCAGTGATCAGCGCGGCCCGCCGCTCCTGCGCGAGCTCGATGAACCGCTCCGCTTTGGCGATCAGGGCGTCGATCTTGGCGGTCTCGCGGTCGAGGTGGTCGGCGATCTCGCGCTGCTCGTCCATCGGGACAACAGGCACCGGCATCCTCGCAAGCTTCTCGGCAGTGAAGTGCGGCATCGACACCACATTGCAAATGCTTCGGACGTACCCGATTTGGCGGGCTAGCTGTTGTGGGTCATGAGGTTCTTGCCACGGGGTACGGGCTGAGATGAGACGAGTGGGCCTCTCCCGCAGGATGGAAGT
>NZ_JASDCZ010000103.1:0-8083 GCF_030407635.1 Micrococcus sp. APC 4021 | reverse complement strand
CATGCCCGCCCTGCCCCTGCCCTCGCGCCGTCCGCGGATGATCGCGACGGACCTGGACGGCACCATCATCGGGTACCGGCACACGCGGTCGGGGCGCCTGAGCCCGCGCACCATCGCGGCGCTGCGCGAGGCCCACGACGCCGGCGTCGAGGTGGTGTTCGTGACCGGCCGTCCCCTCCGCTGGCTCGGCCCGCTGAGCGCGCAGCTGGGTCCCGTCGGCCCGGTGATCTGCTCCAACGGCGCCGTCGTCGTGGACACCGCCACGGACGACGTCCTGATCGCCCACCCCATGCCCGTCGAGGCCGTGTGGACCGCCACGGACCGGCTGCGCGCGCTGGACCGCACCGTGTCCTTCGGCGCTGAGACCCTCGAGGGCTTCTTCTGGGAGCACGCGTTCTCCGAGCGCGCGGAGTTCCGGGCCGAGGTCCACGCGGCGGCCACGCTCGAGGCCGCGCTGCCGGGTCGGCTGGGCGTCGTGAAGCTGCTGGCCCGCTCGGACACCCTGTCCCCGGACGCCTTCCTCGCCGCGGCCCGCGCCGAGCTGGACGAGCTCGTGAGCGCCACGCACTCCGCGCCCGGCATCGCGCTCGTGGAGATGTCCGCGCCCGGCGTGCACAAGGCGGCGACCCTCGCCGAGTTCGCCGCGAGCCGGGGGGTCGCGCCGGCCGACGTCGTCGCGTTCGGGGACATGCCCAACGACCTGGAGATGCTCCAGTGGGCTGGTCTCGGCCTGGCCGTGGCCTCGGGCCATCCGTCGCTGCTGGCCGCGGCGGACGGCGTGGTCGGGGCGTGCGACGACGACGGGGTGGCCGCCACCGTCGAACGCCTGCTGGAGCTGCCCACGGACTGAGCCGCGGGCCACCCCCGGCGGGTCAGAGGAACTCGTACGGGTCGAACGCCTCGACGTCGATCACGCGCAGGCGCGGCAGGGACGAGTCGAACGCGCCCACCGCGTGCTCCAGGTCGAAGAACTCGACCCCGGGGATGCGGCGCAGCTCGTGGGAGAGGAACTCCTCGAAGCCCATGATCCCGGTGCGTCGGCCCGGCGTGGCCGCGAGGTCGGTGAGCTGGGGGGCGAAGTCGGCGTCGTGGCTGACGAGGACGACGTCGTCCTCCCGGCCCAGCAGCGCCTCCGCGGTGCGCTGGATGCCGATGTCCACGACCTTGCCCTCGCCCCGCAGCATGATCGGCTGGAAGCCGAGGGCGGTGAGCGCCTGGACGAACGGGATGGGGATCTCACCGTCGATGGCGAGGAAGAACAGGCCCTTGACCGGCTGGTCCCAGCGGTCCTCGAGGTAGCCGAGCAGGCGCTTCCAGCGTGGCCGCTCGTCGGGCTGGGGGCGCCGCTGCAGGATGGACGTGCCGAGGGTGGCGTCGATGTTCTCGCCGTCGATCAGCAGGTAGGTGGTTCGCTCGCTCACGCTCTCGAGGCTACCCGCTGGGGTGGACGTCGGTCAGCGCGCGCGGTCGAACGGGGCCGTCAGCAGGCGGACGACGCCCTCCAGCGGCCCCGCGCGGAACGGGCCGATACGCACGACGGCCCGCCACAGCAGCGGCAGCAGCAGCGCGCCGGCCACCAGCACGGCCAGGTTGAACCACGTGTCGTCCGTGCCCGTGGCGCTGCGCCACGGCCCGGGTCCGAGCCCCCGCACCCAGCCGAGGTACCACAGGTGCGCCACGTACACGGACAGCGTCATCGCGCCGGGCACGGCCAGCAGCCCGGCCCACCGCGGCGCCAGGGCCGCGCACCCGCCGAGCACGGTCAGCACGAGGCCCGTGTCCAGCAGGGCCTCCGCGGGGGTCGCCGTGTAGGGCACGGGGGCGGCGCCGGTCTGCGTCCGGGACAGGGCGAGCACGACGCCGGCCAGCGCGATCCCCCCGGCCGCCCAGGCGAGCCCCGTGAGCCGTGCGCGCCGGGCCGGGGCCGCCGTCGTCGTGCCGTGGACGGTGGCGACCAGCACCGCCCCCAGCAGCGCCCACGCGAGGAACAGGGGGAGACGGTACGGGCCGTCCGTGAGGAACGCGGAGACCCACGGGGTCAGCGTCGCGCGGCTCAGCCCGAGGGCCTGAGCGAGGGGGACGAGCCGGTCGACGACGTCGGCCGTCGGTGTGGCGGCGAGCAGGAGGCCGCCTCCGCCGGCCAGGACGGCGAGCACGAGGTGCGCGGCGAGGGGGAGGGCTGCCAGCAGCGCCATGATCACCGTGAGCACGGCCAGGTGTGCCAGCACGTTCACGACGACCGCCCCGAAGTGCCCGGCCAGCCACGCCGCCCCGCACAGGGCGGCCGCCCGGACGAGCGCGCGAGGCGCGGCCCGGCCACGGCCCAGCCACTCCGCCTCGAGGCGCGCGCCCACGCCCACGAGCGCCGCGAACAGGGGCGCGGTGAGGTACTCGGAGAGGTGGAGCACCCCGCCCGGGCCGCCGGTGGGCGCCGTGTGGGCGACCATCATCGAGACCAGGGCCAGACCGCGCGCGACGTCCACCCAGACCAGGCGGCCCCGGGCGGTGTGGGTGGCGGCGGGAGCGTGGGAGGAGGGGGCGGGCACGGCGACCTCCGAGGTGGGGGACTCAGTCCAGGACGCGGGTCAGGTCGGCGTCCTCGTAGCGGACCGGCTTCGAGCCGGTGACGAGCTTGTGGCCGAGCCACAGCGCGAGGAACAGGGGCAGGCCGAGGTAGGCGGTGGCCACGGCCACGAGGTCCACGTCGCCCATGAAAGCCTGGTAGTTCTGCCCGAGGATCACGACGGCGCACATGACCAGCGCGACGATCGGGCCCAGGGGGAACAGGAAGGCGCGGTAGGGCAGGTCCTTCGGGTCGTGGCCCTGCGCGACGTAGGCCCGCCGGAACCGGTAGTGGCTCCAGGCGATGCCCATCCACACGATGAACCCGGCCAGGCCCGAGGCGGAGACGAGCCACACGTAGGCGGCGCCGTCCCCGATGAACGTGGTCAGGAAGCACGCCGCGCCCACCGCGGTGGTGGCGTAGAGGGCGTTCATGGGCACGCCGCGCCGGTTCACCTTCGCCAGGAAGCGCGGGGCCTTCCCGGAGTCGGCCAGGGCCCAGAGCATGCGGGTGGAGGCGTACAGGCCCGAGTTGCCCGCGGAGAGGATGGCCGTGAGGATCACGGCGTTCATCACGGAGGCGGCGGCGAGCACGCCCGCGTTCTCGAAGACGAGCGTGAACGGGGAGATCGAGATGTCCTCGACGTCGCTGCCCAGCAGGTGGGGGCTGGTGTAGGGGATGAGGAAGCCGACGACGGTGATTGCGCCGACGTAGAAGAGCAGGATGCGCACGAACACGGTGCGGATCGCCTTGGGCACGTTCTTCTCCGGGTCCTCGGCCTCGCCCGCGGCCACGCCGACCAGCTCGGTGCCCTGGAAGGAGAAGCCGGCCACCATGAAGATCGCCAGGATGCCGGCGCCGCCGCCCACGAAGGGGGCCTCGCCGTCCGTCCAGTTGTGGAAGCCGGGGGAGGAGCCGCCGAGGATGCCGACGATCATCAGGACGCCGAGCACCAGGAAGATCACCACCGTGGCGACCTTGATGAGCGAGAACCAGAACTCGCTCTCGCCGTAGGCGCGCGTGGAGAGGGCGTTGAGGCCGAAGAGCAGCGCGAGGAAGATCGCGGACCAGATCCACGAGGGCACGTCCGGGAGCCAGTACCGCATGATCAGGGCCGCCGCGACGAGCTCGGCGGCCACCGTGATCGCCCAGTTGTACCAGTAGTTCCAGCCGATGGCGAAGCCGAACGAGGGGCTCACGAAGCGGGTCGAGTACTCCTCGAACGCGCCGGAGACCGGCAGGTACGTGGACATCTCGCCGAGCGACTGCATCAGCAGGAACACCATGAAGCCGATGGCCACATAGGCCACGAGGGCGCCACCGGGGCCGGCGGTCGCGATGGTGTTGCCCGAGGCCACGAACAGGCCCGTGCCGATGGCGCCGCCCATCGCGATCATCGTCAGGTGCCGGGACTTGAGGGTGCGTTGCAGGGAGCCGCCCTCGGGGGTGGCGTGGGCGGCGGAGGCGGCCGGCGTCGACGGGGACGTCCGGGGTGCGCTGGTGTCCACGGTGGCCTTTCGGTGGAGGAGCGGTCGGACGCGCGTCGAAGGCCGCGGCGTCCCACCCTGCTGCACGGTGGTAGAAGGGTATCCCGGCCGGGCGCGTCCGTCAGACGGCGGGGACGAGTTCGGCGCGCAGCGCCGCCGTGAACGCGTCCACGTCCTCCTCGGTCGTGTCGAAGCCGCACACCCAGCGCACCTCGCGGCGCGCCGCGTCCCAGTCGTAGAACCGGAAGCGGGCGCGCAGCCGGTCGGCCACGCCCTCGGGCAGGACGGCGAACACGGCGTTGGCGTCCGTGGCCTGCGTGAACTCGACGCCGGCCAGCGAGCCGTCGGCGACCCCCGCCTCGATGCCGGCGCGCAGCCGGGCGGCCATGGCGTTGGCGTGGCGGGCGGAGCGCAGGTACAGGTCGCCGTCGAACAGGGCGAGCAGCTGCGCCGAGATGAAGCGCATCTTCGAGGCCAGCTGCATCTGGTTCTTGCGCAGGTACACGAGGCCGTCCGCGGCGTCCGGGTCGAGCACGACGACGGCCTCGGCCAGCAGCGCCCCGTTCTTGGTGCCGCCGAGGGAGAGCACGTCCACGCCGACGTCGGTGGTGAAGGCGCGCAGCGGCAGGCCCAGGGAGGCCGCGGCATTGGCGATGCGGGCGCCGTCCATGTAGACGCGCATCCCGTGCTCGTGGGCGTAGTCCGTGATGGCCTTGACCTCCTCCGGGGTGTAGACCGTGCCGAGCTCGGTGGACTGGGTGAGGTAGACGACCAGGGGCTGGGCACGGTGCTCGTCGCCCCAGCCCCACGCCTCGGCGGCGATCAGCTCGGGGGTGAGCTTGCCGTCGTCGGTGGCCACGGGCAGCAGCTTGATGCCGGCGGACTTCTCGGGCGCGCCGCCCTCGTCCACGTGGATGTGCGCGGTGTCCGCGCAGATCACCGCGCCCCAGCGGGGCAGCATGGCCTGGAGCCCGACGACGTTCGCCCCGGTGCCGTTGAACATCGGCCACACGGTGGCGTCCTCGCCGAAGTGCTGGGCCACGACCTCCTGGAGGCGGGCCGTGTACACGTCCTCGCCGTAGGCGACCTGGTGGCCCCCGTTGGCCTCGGCGATCGCCGCGAGCACCTCCGGGTGGACGCCGGAGTAGTTGTCCGAGGCGAAGCCCCGCTCCTGCGGATCGTGGATCCTCTGCATGTCAGTCCGTTCCCTTCTCCTGGAGCGTGAGGACGGCGTCGTTCAGCGCGCCCGCCTCAGCCTCCCACAGTCGCGCGCACTCCTCGGCCAGCCGTTCCTCGAGCCCGGCGAGGGACTTCACGCGGAACACCAGGGCCGCCGAGCGCAGCGGGGTCTCCGCGTCCCGGGCGGCCTTGGCCCAGCCCTGCGCGACCGCGCGGGTCCATGCCTCGCTCGCCGCCTTCACCGCGGCGTAGTTCGCGCCGCCGGCGAGCGGCCGGGTCACCGCCGTGGACGAGACGATCGCGAGGCGACCGGCGGACGAGGCCCGCAGGTCGTCGTCGAGGGCCCGGCTCACGTGCCGCAGCGCCGTGAACGAGGCCTCGAGGGCGCGGTAGTCGTCCTCGGTCTGGCCGGTGAGGCCCCCGCCGCCGCGCCAGCCGCCCACCAGGTGGAGCAGGCCGTCGATCCGGGTGCCGCGGGCGTGCAGGTCCTCCACGAGGCCGCGGACGGCGGCCTCGTCCGTGAGGTCCAGGGCCGCGGTCTCGGCGCCGAGCGCGGCGAGGGGGGCGAGCTTCGCGGCGTCGCGCCCGGTCGGGACGACGTGCGCGCCGGCGTCGAGGAGCGTGCGCGTGGCGGCCCGCCCCGAGGCGCTCGTGGCGCCCGCGATCAGGACGGCGCGGTCGGTCAGGGCGGCCACGGGTCAGGCGTCCGTGCCGCGGATCCCGGCGGTGGACTCGATGACGCCGCACATCTTCTTCTCGAGGGCCTCGAAGAACATGGACAGCGGGAACTCGTCGTCGAGCACGAGGTCGGTGTAGCCCTTGGGCGGGCCGGCGAGCACCTCGCGCGGCAGGCCCTGCGCCCACACGGAGGCCGGGTGCGGGGTGACCACGGAGGCGACGAGCTCGTAGGCCTGGAGCCAGTGCACGGTCTTGGGGCGGTCGATGGACTCCCAGTAGAGCGTGTCGATGGCGTCGCCCAGCTCGACGACGGCGTCGGCGAGCCGGTCCCAGTCCACGCTGAGCTCGACGTCGCGCCACTGGATCACGTCCTTGCGGTGCAGCCAGGCGAAGAGCAGCTGGCCGCCGAGGCCGTCGTAGTTGCGGACGCGGGAGCCGGTGAGGGCGAAGCGGAAGACGCGGTCGAAGAGGACGGCGTGCTGCACGAGCCCGGCGTGGCGGCGGGTCTGCTCCTCGAGCGCGGTGAGCTGCTCACCGGCGGCGGCGCGCGCCGTGAGGCGGCGCTCGATCGCCACGCACTCGCGGAAGGCGGTCATGTCGCAGCGCATCTCCTCGAGCGTGTAGAGGAAGAAGGGCATGCGCTGCTTGATCATGAACGGGTCGAAGGGCAGGTCGCCGCGCATGTGCGTGCGGTCGTGGATGAGGTCCCACATCACGAAGGTGCCCTCGGCGAGCTCCTGGCAGGAGAGCAGTTCGGCGAGCTCGGCCGGGAGCTCGAGCTGGGTGATCTCGGCGGCGGCGGTGACGACCCGGCGGAAGCGGGCGGCCTCGCGGTCCTGGAAGATGGCGCCCCACGTGAAGGTGGGGATCTCGCGCATGGCCACGGTCTCGGGGAAGAGCACGGCGGAGTTCGTGTCGTAGCCGGGGGTGAAGTCGATCAGGCGCAGGGAGAGGAAGAGGCGGTTGCCGTAGTCGCCGGCCTCCAGTGCGGCGATGAACTCGGGCCAGATGGTCTCGACGACGAGGGCCTCCACGTGCCGGTCGGGGGAGCCGTTCTGCGTGTACATCGGGAAGACCACGAGGTGCCGGACGCCGTCGACGCGGTGCTCCTGCGGCTGGAAGGCGACGAGGGAGTCCAGGAAGTCGGGCTCGGCGAAGCCGCCGTCGGCCCAGCGGGCGAAGTCGCGGGGCAGGGCGGCGAGGTAGGCGGCGTCGTGCGGGAAGAGCGGGGCGAGCTCCTCGACGGCGGCGACGATGGTCTCCACGTGCTTGCGCGCGGCGGCGTGGTCCGCGGGGTCGGGGATGGAGCCGTCCTTGACCTGCAGGGGCTGCAGGGCGGTGGCGGCGGCCTTGAGGCGGAGCCAGGCCGGGTGGGTCTCGACGGTGCGCGCGTCGGCCGGGGTCTCCGGGACGACGACGTCGGCCTGGGCGGGCTGCAGAGTGGTGGACATGGAACCCTCCTGAGGTCGAATTGCCGGAAAATATCCGGTGACGCGGATCACTTGCCGGAAGTGTTCCATGAGGGCACGGGGCTGTCAACCCGGCGGCCGGGGCCGGCTGATAGCGTGCGGCGCATGGACGACCCTGTCGACGCGCGGCTCGCGGCCGCCGTCTCCCATGACCCGCGCGCCACGCTCGCCCAGCTCTCCGAGCGGGTCGGCCTGTCGACCTCCGCTGTGCAGGCGCGCCTGCGCCGGCTCGAGAGCACGGGCGTCATCACGGGCTACCGTGCGCTGCTCGACCCCGAGGCCGTGGGCAGGCCGCTCTCCGCGTTCATCGAGATCAGCCCGCTGGACCCGCGCCAGCCCGACGACGCCCCCGAGCTCCTCGAGTCCATCGCGGCGATCGAGGCGTGCCACTCCGTGGCCGGCGACGCCGCGTACATGCTCTTCGTGCGCGTCGGCTCGCCGCGCGAGCTCGAGGCCCTCGTGACGGAGATCCGCCAGACGGCGTCGGTGTCCACCCGGACCACCGTGGTGCTGCAGACCTTCTACGAGCACCGCCCCATGCTGGAGTTGCCGGCGGAGGACTGAGGGCGGGCGCGTCGGCCCCACCTGTCACGTGAGTGGTCGGAATGAGGGCGGGTCTGACGCTCATTCCGACCTCTCGCGTTCCCGGCTGCGGCAGTGAGTACCCCACCGCCCGTCCCGCTACGGTGATCCCGTGCGTCCGACCT
>NZ_JASDCZ010000102.1:0-8116 GCF_030407635.1 Micrococcus sp. APC 4021 | reverse complement strand
CCTCAGGTGAGCGCGGCCACCAGGTGGGCCAGCGGCGTGGCCAGCACGATGGTGAGCGCCACGCGCTCGACCCAGATCACCAGGAGGTGCCACATCTTCACGGGGATGTCCGTGGCCAGGATGGCAGGAACCACCGCGGAGAAGAAGATGATCGCGGAGACGCAGACGACGCCGATCACGAACCGGGCGACGAGGTCCTCGTGACCGGCCGCCATCGTGGCCGGGATGAACATCTCGGCGATCGAGGTGGCGGAGGCCGAGGCCAGCAGGCCGGGGTCGGAGTAGCCGAGCGCCCAGAACAGCGGGTAGAAGATCACGCCGATCCACTCGAACACGGGCGTGTACGTGGCCAGGACCAGGGCGATCAGGCCCACGGACATGATGGACGGCAGGATCTGGAGCACCATCACGAGTCCATCCCGGAAGTTGACCCAGATGTTCTTCGGCAGGGACGGGGCCTCGGCGAGGGTCTGCTCGGCGGCGCGACGGGCCACGCGGAAGCGGTCCCGGGTGACGGCCTGCTCGGGCGAGTGGGTGACGCCCGGGTAGCACTCGTCCGGGATGCGGCTCAGCGGCGGGATGCGCACCGTGATGGCGGTGACCGCGAACGTCACCGCGAGGGTGCCGAAGAAGTACCAGAGCCAGATGTCCATCAGGCCCAGCGTCTTGGCCACGATCACCATGAAGGTCGCGGACACCGTGGAGAAGCCGACGGCGATGATCGCCGCCTCGCGGGCCGTGTAGCGGCCGCCGGTGTACATGCGGTTCGTCAGCAGCAGGCCCAGGGCGTAGGAGCCCACGAAGGAGGCGACGGCGTCGACGGCGGCGCGGCCGGGCACGCGCCAGATCGGCCGCATGGCCGGGCGCAGGTAGACGCCCACGAACTCCATGAGGCCGTAGCCGATCACGAGGGCCAGGAAGACGCCGCCGATGGGGACGATCAGGCCCACGGGCACCACGAGCTTGTCCATCAGGAACGGGCCGATGCTCTCGTCCAGGATCCAGCTCGGGCCCACGCCGAACACGACCATCGCCGAGGCGACCAGGCCGAGCACGGCGAGGAAGGCGAAGACCGTCCGGGTGGTGCTGGTGCGCCAGCGGCCCGAGGCGAACGGGTACACGGCGCCGGCGGCGATGATGGCCAGGCCCACCCAGCGGTCGGCCGGGCCGAGCAGCCCGCGCACCCAGGTCACCAGGTGGTCCAGCGGGATGGAGCTCGCCCCGTTGATCGTGATGGGCACGAAGAACATGACGATGCCGATCGCCGAGTAGACGATCATGCGCCAGCGCGCCGGCGGGCGGGGCGCGTCGGCCTCGATCGCGGCCATCGCGGTGGTGTCGGTGTGCAGCTCGTGGTCTGCGGGGCGGGACGAGTCCATCGTGGTGTCCTTTCGATCGCGAGCCGGACGGGCGTCCGCCCGTCCGGCTCGCGGCGGTGAAGCCGTCGGACGGCGACGGCGCGGCGGCACCGTCGCCGTCCGACGACGTGACCGGGGTCAGTCCCGGATCGTGGCCTCCATGGGCACACGGACGCCGCGCTCGGCGGCGACCTCGACGGCGCGGGAGTAGCCGGCGTCGACGTGGCGGATGACGCCCATGCCCGGGTCGTTGGTGAGCAGCGCCTCGAGCTTGGCCGCGGCCAGCTCGGTGCCGTCGGCCACGCCCACCTGGCCGGCGTGGATGGACCGGCCGATGCCGACGCCGCCGCCGTGGTGGATCGACACCCAGGTGGCACCCGAGGAGGTGGCGGTCAGCGCGTTCAGCAGCGGCCAGTCGGCGATCGCGTCGGAGCCGTCCAGCATGGACTCGGTCTCGCGGTACGGGGAGGCCACGGAGCCCGAGTCGAGGTGGTCGCGGCCGATCACGATCGGCGCCTTGACCTTGCCCTCGGCCACGAGCTGGTTGAAGAGCAGGCCGGCCTTGTGGCGCTCGCCGTAGCCCAGCCAGCAGATGCGGGCCGGCAGGCCCTCGAACTCCACGAACTCGGCGGCGCCGTCGAGCCAGCGGTGCAGGTGCTCGTTCTCGGGGAACAGCTCCTTCAGCGCCGCGTCGGTCACGCGGATGTCCTCCGGGTCGCCGGAGAGCGCGGCCCAGCGGAACGGGCCGAGGCCCTCGCAGAACAGCGGGCGGATGTAGGCCGGGACGAAGCCCGGGAACTCGAACGCGCGGGAGTAGCCGGCCTTGCGGGCCTCGTCGCGGATGGAGTTGCCGTAGTCGAACACCTCGGCGCCGATGTCCTGGAAGCCGACCATGGCCTCGACCTGGCGGGCCATGGACTCCTGGGCCTTCTTCGTGAAGGTGTCCGGGTCGGCCTCGGCCTCGGCGTGCCAGTCCTTCTCGTCGATCTCGATCGGCAGGTAGGACAGCGGGTCGTGCGCGGAGGTCTGGTCGGTGACGATGTCGATCTCGACGGTGCCGGCCTTCTGGCGCTCGAGCAGCTCGGGGAACACCTCTGCGGCGTTGCCCACGAGGCCCACGGAGACGGCCTCGCCGTCGCGCTTGGCCTGCATGACGCGCTCGACGGCCCTGTCGATGTCCGTCTCCACCTCGTCCAGGTAGCGCTTGCCCATGCGGCGGCGCAGGCGGTCCTCCGAGACGTCCACGATCAGGCAGACGCCGCCGTTGAGGGTGACGGCCAGCGGCTGGGCGCCGCCCATGCCGCCGCAGCCGCCGGTGAGGGTGAGGGTGCCCTGGAGGGAGCCGTCGTAGCGCTTGCGGCCGATCGCGGCGAAGGTCTCGTAGGTGCCCTGCAGGATGCCCTGGGTGGCGATGTAGATCCACGAGCCGGCGGTCATCTGGCCGTACATCATCAGGCCCTCGGCCTCGAGCTTGCGGAACTCCGGCCACGTGGCCCAGTCGCCCACGAGGTTGGAGTTGGCGATCAGCACGCGCGGGGCCCACTTGTTGGTGCGGAACACGCCCACCGGCTTGCCGGACTGCACCAGGAGGGTCTCGTCCTCCTCGAGGTCCTTGAGGGTGGCGACGATGGCGTCGTAGGCCTCCCAGGAGCGGGCCGCGCGGCCGGTGCCGCCGTAGACGACGAGGTCCTCGGGACGCTCGGCGACCTCGGGGTCCAGGTTGTTCATGAGCATCCGCAGCGGGGCCTCGGTCTGCCAGGACTTGGCGGAGAGCTCGGTGCCGCGCGGGGCGCGGATGGTGCGGGACGGGTCGTGCTGGGTGAAGCCCTCGGCCATGGCAGTTCCTCTCGACGGGGTGCGTGCGCCGCCGGGACGGGTAGCCCCGGTGATTTCACGGCTCGGCATGCACTTTCCGAACATTGAAACAGTGACTCGGCTCACGCGCAAGCCCGATCCGCGTGTCCCGCACCCGTTACGCTCCCTCTCATGACCACCACCCCCACCGCCTCGACGCGCACCGTGGACCGGGCCCTGGACCTGCTCGCCGCCGTCACCGAGCAGCCCCGGCTGAGCCTGACCGAGGCCGCCCGCGCCACGGAGCTGCCGGCGTCCACGGCGCTGCGCCTGCTGCGCAGCCTCGAGGGATCCGGCTTCGTGGCCCGCGACGACGACGGCGCCTACCGCCCCGGCGTGCGCCTCATCCAGCTCGGGGCGCGGGCCTTCTCCCGAGACTCGCTCGTGCAGCTGGCCCGCGGGCCGATGGACCACGTCGTGGCCGCCACGGGCGAATCCGTCTACCTCTCGGTGACGACCCCTCCGGACTCCGCCGTCTACCTGGCGATCGTGGAGGGCACGCACTCCGTCCGCCACACGAACTGGGTCGGACGCACCGTCCCCCTGGCGGGCACGGCCGTGGGCGACGCCCTGCGCGGCAGCGTGGCCGCGGGGGACTACACGCTGCGCACCCGTTCCGTGGAGAAGGACGTCACCTCGCTGTCCGCCCCCATCAGCGTGGCGGGCACGGTGGTCGGTGCGCTCAGCACGCTCGTGCCGGCCTACCGCTGCACGGACGAGCTGGCGGACCGGTGCGGGGCGGCCCTCGTCGCCGCCACCGGCGAGCTCGCGCACCTGCTCGGGGCGGCCGACACTCCCAGGGAACGCCCAGCCGACTCCCCTGGAAAGCCCAAGGCGAGTTCGTAGGCTGAAGCCACCTCATCGAAGGTGCGAGTGATGACGGAGAAGGCCCCGGGCCCGGCGAGAGCCGGAACCGGGGCCTTTCTCTGCGGCCGGCGCCCGAGGCGCCGGTTGCGGGGATCAGCGGCGGGAGGAGACGACGCCCGCCCAGAGGCCGCCGAGCAGGCCCGCCACCGGCAGCATCCAGAACAGGTGCAGGCCCGCCCCGTAGAGGACGGTGTTGGAGAACACCGCGAACAGGCCCACGGCACCGAGGAAACCGCCGACCACGCCACCGACCACGTAGCGCACGACGGAGCGGGCAGCCCCGCCCATCAGCAGCACGACCAGGTAGCCGGCCGCGCCCGCCAGGGCGCCGCCCACCAGGCCGAACATGAACGACTGCACCAGCACGACCCAGCCGTGGCCGGTCTCGCCCAGCGCCACGGAGCCGTTCGGATCACCCAGGTCGCCGGTGAGCACGCGCACGACGTTGCCGATGATCACGACGAGCACCGAGACGAGGATGACGCGGTTGGTGAAGCCCCAGCCCTCCACCGGGCCCAGCGGCTCGAGCACCTCCTCCTCCACCACGGCGTGGCGCACGGGGCGGGCCGGGGCGGTGTGGGCGTTCGCGGCGTGGGGCTGGACGGCGTGGCTGCCGTCGGCGTTGATGGTCATCTCTGATCTCCCGTCCCGCCCCGGGCGGGGCGCGTTCCGAGCGCCGGGGCGCCCGTCTGGTTGCACGTCTGACGTGATTTTAGGCTTTTCCCAGCCCGAGGGGGTAATGGTGACCCGTCCGCCGGGCGGGGGGCGGCTCAGAGGACGTCGGTGCGGCGGTTGGCGAGCGAGGGGAGGAACTCCCGGACCTCGTCGATCCGCTCGCGGGTGACCTCCGCGGTCACCACGGCCTCCCGCTCGTCGGCGAGCTCGGCGACGGGCAGCGCCAGCGGGTCCACGATCATCGAGTGGCCCACGGTGCCGTCCGAGCACGTGTCGGCCGCGGCCACCCACACCGTGTTCTCCACCGCGCGGGCCTTGAGCAGGGTGCGCCAGTGGTCCACCTTGTGCTCGCCGGAGAACCACGCCGCGGGGATCACGAGCACGTCCGCGCCCTCCACCGCCAGACGCCGGGACAGCTCGGGGAAGCGCAGGTCGTAGCAGGTGAGCAGGCCCAGGCGGAGCCCGCCGAGCTCGATCGCCGCGACGCCGCCGTCGCCGGGGGTGATCCGGTCCGACTCGCGGTGCGCGAACGCGTCGTAGAGGTGGAGCTTGCGGTACGCGCCCAGCCGGGCGCCGTCCGCGCCCACCGCCAGCAGCGTGTTGTAGGGACGCCGGTCCGGTCCCGGCTCGTAGCCGCCCGCGACGACGGCGATCCCGTGCTCACGCGCCAGCGCCGCCAGGCCCGCGGCGAACGGCTCCCAGGCCGCGGCGACGGCGTCGGGGAACTCCTCCCCCACCTCGCGGGCCCCGAGCATGGCCTCCTCGGGCAGCACCAGGAGGTCCGCCCCCTCGCCCGCGGCGCGGGCGGCGAGGCGGGCCATCACGGCCAGGTTCTCCTCGACGTCGCCCACGGGCCCGAACTGTCCGACGCTGATCCTCATGCCCCCAGGGTAGCCAGGCCCCTGCCGGTGGCCGTCAGCCCTGGTCAGCGCTGGGGCCAGCCGCCACGCTGGGGACCGGGCACGACGTCGGCCCGCATCGGCCGCCGTCGTCCTCCGCCCCCGATCCGCGCGGCACCGCGCGGCACGTCGACACCACAGGAGCAGACGCGATGACCACCCAGCAGCCCGACATCCCCGGCACGCCGGGGCCGATCACCCCCGACCTCGAGGAGCACACCGCCCTCACCCACCCGGACCAGCCCGTGGCCGTCCCGGCCCCGGACCAGCGCGGTCCGGCACAGGTCTCCCCCACCGGCCAGGACACCGGCGCCGACCCCGCGACCGCCGCGCAGGGCTGCCCGTACCTGACCACCGCGCACGGTGTGCGCCTGCAGGACTCGGACCACTCGCTCAAGGCCGGCCGCCGCGGCCCCACCCTGCTGCAGGACCACCACCTGCGGGAGAAGCTCAGCCACTTCGACCACGAGCGCATCCCCGAGCGCGTGGTCCACGCCCGCGGCGCCGGCGCCCACGGCGTGTTCCGCGGCTACGGCACCGCCGCGAAGATCAGCCGGGCCGGACTCTTCGCCAAGGACAAGGAGACGGAGGTGTTCGTCCGCTTCTCCACCGTGGCCGGCTCCCGCGGCTCCATGGACCTGGCCCGCGACACCCGCGGCTTCGCCACCAAGTTCTACACGGACGAGGGCACGTGGGACCTGGTGGGCAACAACATCCCCGTGTTCTTCGTGCAGGACGCCATCAAGTTCCCGGACGTGGTGCACTCGGTGAAGCCGCACCCGGACCGCGAGATCCCGCAGGCGCAGTCCGCGCACGACACGTTCTGGGACTTCGTGTCCCTGCACACCGAGGCCCAGCACCACACCCTGTGGAACATGTCCGACCGCGGCATCCCGCGCTCCTACCGCATGATGGAGGGCTTCGGCGTCCACACCTACCGTCTGATCGCGGCGGACGGCTCCACCGTGCTGGTCAAGTTCCACTGGAAGCCGATGCTCGGCGTGCACTCCGTGACCTGGGAGGAGGCGCTGCTCACCAACGGCATGGACCCGGACTTCCACCGGCGTGACCTCGCCGACGCGATCGAGGCCGGCGCCTTCCCCGAGTGGGAGCTCGGCGTGCAGGTGTTCGAGGACAACGAGGAGCAGATGTTCGAGGGCATCGACCTGCTCGACCCCACGAAGCTGGTCCCGGAGGAGCTCGCCCCCGTGCAGCCCCTCGGCCGCATGACGCTGAACGCCAACCCGTCCAACTACTTCGCGGAGACGGAGCAGGTGGCCTTCAACCCGGCCAACCTCGTGCCCGGCATCGACGTCACCAACGACCCGCTCCTGCAGGGCCGCCTCTTCTCCTACCTGGACACGCAGCTCACCCGCCTCGGCGGGCCGAACTGGAACCAGCTGCCCATCAACCGCCCGCACGCCCCGGTCAACGACATGCTGCGTGACGGCTTCCACCAGAGCGCCGTGCATCGCGGCGTGGCGCCGTACCGGCCCAACTCGCTCGACGGCGGCCTGCCGTACGAGACCCCCGCGGACGACCACGCGTTCATCGAGCACCCGGAGCCGCTGCCGGCCTCGGTGAAGGAGCGCGCGCACGCCGCGTCCTTCGACGACCACTTCTCGCAGGCGCGCCTGTTCTTCCTCTCCCTCTCCGAGGTGGAGCGCGAGCACGTGGCGCAGGCGTACACGTTCGAGCTCGGCAAGTGCTACGAGCAGACCATCCGCGAGCGCCAGCTGGCCCACCTCGCCGCGATCGACACGCGACTGGCCCAGCAGGTCGCGGACGGCCTGGGCATCCCCGTCCCCGCGCCGACCGAGACCCCGGCCGACGTGCAGCCCTCCCCCGTGCTGTCCCAGATCGGCGGGGCGTGGCCGCTCGACGGCCGTCAGGTCGGCGTCGTGGTGGGCGAGTCCGTGGACGAGAAGGAGCTGGACGCCCTCGTGCAGGGCATCCACGGTGCGGGCATGGTCCCGCTGGTCATCGCACCGAAGGGCGGCCCCGTGGCCGGGGAGATCGTGGCCCAGCGGACCTACCTGACCGCCGCGTCCATCGAGCTGGATGCCGTGGTCGTGGCCTCGCCGGCGGCCCCCGCCGCAGACGCCGCCCCCAGCCTGGACCAGAAGGCCGGCGCCGCCGACTCCGAGGCGGTGGACCCGCGCGTCGTCAAAGTGCTGCAGGAGATGTGGCGCCACTCGAAGGCGATCCTCGCCCTCGAGCCGGCGGAGGCCGTCCTCGCTGCCGCCCAGGTGTCCGGCAAGGGCGTCGAGTCCGCGGCGGACGGCGCGGCCGCCGTGGCGGCGCTGAAGCAGCTCCTGCCCGCGCACCGCGTGTGGGACCGCTTCCCGACGACGGGCCGCCTGGCCGACTGACCGGCGGACCCCCGGGCGCTTTCGAACGTGAGATAGGGCCTATCTCACGTTCGAAAGCGCCCATTCGCCCTCTTTCACGTTCGAAAGTGCA
>NZ_JASDCZ010000101.1:0-8123 GCF_030407635.1 Micrococcus sp. APC 4021 | reverse complement strand
CCTCCCGCACCGACCTCGTCCACCACCTCGAACTCCAGCACTCCACCACCCGCGGACCGCGAGCGCGGGGCGGTGCGGCCGTCCACGGCAGGTGGAGGGCCAGATGGCCCTGGACCTGCCGGACACCGAGCTCACCGCCCTCGCCCCGCTCTTCCCGGACCCGGCCCCGGCCGCCCGGGTCCGCACCGAGCTGGAGCTCACCGCCCTGGACGTCACCGCCCACCTCATGGACTCCCACGCCCCGTACCTGGACGCGCTCGGCGTCACCCGGGCGAAGGACCTGCTCGGGCTGCGCACGCAGTCCCGGGTGCTCGTGGCCGGGGTGCGTGTGGCCACCCAGACCCCGCCCATGCGCAGCGGCAAGCGGGTGGTGTTCCTCTCCGTGGACGACGGCACCGGCTGCGTGGACGCCTCCTTCTTCACCGAGGCCCAGCACGCCTCCGGGGAGATGCTCTTCTCCGCGCGCCTCCTGCTGATCGAGGGCACCGTCCGGCGCACCGGCGGCCGGGCCGTGTCCGTCCAGGCCGTGCGCGCCTGGGACCTGCACCGACCCCAGACGCTCCCGGACCCCGACTACCTGGACGCCACCCGGCAGCAGTGGCGGGACTGGCTCGCGGCGGACCGCCGAGCCGCCGCCGCGCGCCGCAGCGGCCGGGCGGGCACCGGGGCGCAGCCCCTGCCGGACATCCCGCACCACGGCACGGGCGGTTGGCCCGTGAAGGTGCGCACCGACGTCGGGCCGGCCGGCGGGGCCCGCCCCGGCCGCACGGCACCCGATCGGCCCGCTCCGGAGCACACCCCGATCCCGGTGCCCCACCCGGAGACGTGGGAGCTGCTGCCCACCCCGGACAGATGAGACCGTCCGCCTCCGTGCCCCGCCGTCCGGCCGCGCCCCTAGAATGGGACGCGGCCGACGGTGGCCCCCGTACGCCACCGATCCCGAAGCCAGACCTCGAAGGAGCACCGTGTCGGAGCCGAAGAACATCCTGCTGACCGTGGACGGAGAGCTGCGGGAGGTGACGCACGGCACCACCGGCCTCGACCTCTTCCGCGAGAAGCCGACCACCGCCGTGATGCGGGTGGACGGCCTGCTCTGGGACCTGGCCCGCGAGATCCCCGCCGGCGCGTCCGTCGAATCGGTGGACATCACGGAGCCCGAGGGACTCGAGGTGCTGCGGCACTCCACCGCCCACGTGATGGCCCAGGCCGTGCAGCAGCTGCGCCCGGGCGCCAAGCTCGGCATCGGCCCGTACATCACGGACGGCTTCTACTTCGACTTCGACGTCGACGAGCCCTTCACCCCCGAGGACCTCAAGCAGATCTCCTCGCTCATGCAGAAGATCGTGAAGTCCGGCCAGACCTTCCGCCGCCGCGTCGTGGACGAGGAGACCGCCCGCGCCGAGATGGCGAACGAGCCCTACAAGCTCGAGCTGCTCGGCAAGAAGGACGCCGCGGACACCGCCGGCGAGGGCGCCTCCGTGGAGGTCGGGGCCGGGGAGATCACCATCTACGACAACGTGGACCGCAAGACCGGCGACGCCGTGTGGTGCGACCTCTGCCGCGGCCCGCACCTGCCCTCCACCAAGCTCATCGGCAACGGCTTCGCGCTCACCCGCTCCGCCGCCGCCTACTGGCTCGGCAACGAGAAGAACAAGCAGCTGCAGCGCATCTACGGCACCGCCTGGGCCAGCAAGGACGACCTCAAGGCCTACCAGGAGCGCCTCGCCGAGGCCGAGCGCCGCGACCACCGCAAGCTCGGCGCCGAGCTGGATCTCTTCTCCTTCCCGGACGAGCTCGGCTCCGGCCTGCCCGTGTTCCACCCGCGCGGCGGCATCATCCGCAAGGAGATGGAGGACTACTCCCGTCGGCGCCACACCGAGGCCGGCTACGAGTTCGTCTACACCCCGCACATCACCAAGCAGCACCTCTACGAGGTGTCCGGCCACCTCGACTGGTACGCGGACGGCATGTTCCCGCCCATGCACATCGACGAGGTCCGTGATCCCGAGACCGGCGAGATCACGCGCCAGGGGCAGAACTACTACCTCAAGCCGATGAACTGCCCCATGCACAACCTGATCTACCGCTCCCGCGGCCGGTCCTACCGTGAGCTGCCGCTGCGGCTGTTCGAGTTCGGCTCCGTGTACCGGTACGAGAAGTCCGGCGTGGTCCACGGGCTCACGCGCGTGCGCGGCATGACCCAGGACGACGCCCACATCTACTGCACCCGCGAGCAGATGAAGGAGGAGCTGACCACCACGCTCAACTTCGTCCTCGACCTGCTCAAGGACTACGGCCTCAACGACTTCTACCTCGAGCTCTCCACGAAGGACCCGGAGAAGTTCGTCGGCTCCGACGAGATCTGGGAGGAGGCCACCCGCACCCTCGCCGAGGTCGCGGAGGCCTCCGGTCTGCAGCTCGTCCCGGATCCGGGCGGCGCCGCGTTCTACGGCCCGAAGATCTCGGTCCAGGCCCGGGACGCCATCGGCCGTACGTGGCAGATGTCCACCATCCAGCTGGACTTCAACCTGCCCGAGCGCTTCGACCTCGAGTACCAGGCCGCCGACGGCACCCGTCAGCGCCCCGTGATGATCCACCGCGCCCTCTTCGGCTCCATCGAGCGCTTCCTGGGCGTCCTCACCGAGCACTACGCCGGCGCGTTCCCGGCCTGGCTTGCCCCGGAGCAGGTCGTGGCCATCCCGGTGGCCGAGGCATTCAACGACTACCTGGACGACGTCGTCGCGAAGCTGCGCGCCGAGGGGATCCGGGCGCGCCTGGACGACTCCTCGGACCGCTTCCCGAAGAAGATCCGCACCGCGGCCAAGGAGAAGGCGCCGTTCGTGCTGATCGCCGGCGGCGAGGACAGGGAGGCGGGCGCCGTGTCCTTCCGCTTCCGCGACGGCACCCAGGACAACGGCGTGCCGGTGGAGGAGGCGATCGAACGCATCGTGAAGGCGGTGCGCGAGCGCGAGGTCACCCCATGACCAGCCCCGGCACCGGCGGATCCGACGCGCGGGCGCAGGCCCGCGCGTCGGCGGACGCCGCCGCCACGGACGGCTTCGAGCTGCCCGGCGCCCCGGACGCCTTCGAGCGGTTCTGGAACGCCCACCGCATGGCGTACGTGTCCAAGGGGACGGGCCAGGTCAAGGACGAGCACACCTGCCCGTTCTGCGCGGCCCCGCAGCGCGACGATGAGGACTCCCTCATCGTCCACCGCGGCCGCACCGCCTACGTGGTGCTGAACCTGTACCCGTACAACCCCGGTCACCTGCTCGTCTGCCCCTACCGCCACGTGCCCCTGTACACGGACACCACCACGGAGGAGGTCGCCGAGATGGCGGAGCTGACCCAGACGGCGATGCTGGCCCTCGGCCAGGCCGCCGGCGCGTCCGGCTACAACCTCGGCATGAACCAGGGGGCGGTGGCCGGCGCCGGGATCGCAGCCCATCTGCACCAGCACGTGGTGCCGCGGTGGACCGGCGACGGCAACTTCCTGCCGATCATCGCCCGGACCAAGAACATGTCGCAGACCCTGGGGGAGACCCGGCAGATCCTCGCGGACGTCTGGGACCGGGCCGCCCAGGACCACGGTGTGCGCCAGGCGGCCAACGCCCGTGCCGCGGCCGAGCATCCTCGCCCGGGGGCCGGAGACCCCGCCTGATGCTGGACCGTCACGCGCGCGGCGTCACCACCCGCCTGTTCACCCCGGTGGCCCGTACGCTCCTGCGGGCCGGGGTCAGTCCGGACACCGTGACGGTCGTCGGCACGCTCGGCGTGAGCCTGGGCGCGCTCGTGCTCTTCCCCCTGGGGCACCTGTTCTGGGGCACGCTCTTCATCACCGCGTTCGTGTTCTCGGACCTGGTGGACGGGATCATGGCGCGCGAGGCCGGGTCCACCGGCCGCTGGGGCGCGTTCCTCGACTCCACCCTGGACCGCGTGCAGGACGCGGCCGTGTTCCTCGGGCTGTGCCTGTGGGGCTTCGGCGTCGGCGCCGCACCCGCGGTCGGCGCGCTCTCCGGGGCCTGCCTCGCCCTGGGCATGCTCGTCTCCTATGTGCGTGCCAAGGCGGAGGCCCTCGGCTGGAGCGCGCACGTGGGCATCGCCGAGCGCGCCGAACGGCTCGTGGTCACCCTCGTGGTCGCCGGTCTCACCGGCCTCGGTCTGCCCCCGGTCGTCCTGGCCGTCACCTTGGGGCTGCTCGCTGCCGCGTCCCTGGTCACCGTCGGCCAGCGCATGGCCGCGGTGCGCCGCCAGGCGCGCGACGACGCCTGACCGGCCCGGCCGCAGGACCCGCCCGTCAGCCCGCCGCGATCTCCGCGACGACGGCGCCCGTCACCTGCACGAGGTCGGCGGGCGCGATCTCCACATCCAGGCCGCGTTGCCCGCCGGAGACGTACATGAGCTCCGCGTCGAGAGCGGAGGAGTCCAGGACGACGGGGTGGGGCCGGCGCTGGCCCAGGGGCGAGACGCCACCCCGCACGTAGCCGGTCCGGCGTTCGACGACGGCCAGATCGGCCAGGGCGAGCCGCTTGACGCCCAGCACCGCGGCGGCGGCCCGCAGGTCCAGCTGACCGGACACGGGCACCACGCACGCCGCGAGCGCACCGTCGGGGTCCGCCACCATCAGCGTCTTGAACAGTCGGTCGGCGGGCACGCTGAGCGCCCGGGCGACCTGGACGCCGAACCGCTCGCCGCCGGCGTCGAGGGCCACGTCGAAGGTGTGCAGCCGGTACGGGACCCCGGCGGCCTCGAGAGCGGCGACGGCCGGCGTGGCCGCCCCGTTCCGGGCGCCGCGATCCTTCTTGCGCTGGCCCACGGCGGACTCAGGCGATCCCGGCCTGCTCGCGGACGTTGCGCTTGATGCGGCCGAGCATGGCGGACATGCCGCGCAGGCGCAGGGGGGTGAGGGCCTTGGCCAGGCCGAGGCGGGTGGGGATGTCTTCGGGCACGTCCACGACCTCGAGGGCGCTCAGCCCGTCCAGGCCCTGGGTGAGCACGGAGGCGAAGCCGCGCGTGGTGGGCGCCTCCGGGGGAGCGGTGATGAAGAGGCGGACCGGGGCCTGCGGGCCGGGCTCACCCTCGAGTTCGACGGCCAGGAACAGCGGGGTCTGACACTCCACGACCTGCTCCATCTCGGCCTCGTGGCCGTCGTAGCGCTCCGGCAGCGCCGGCAGCTCGTCCGAGAACTCCAGCAGCAGCTCGAGCTTCTCGGGATCGGGCACCCCGGCGAAGTCGTCGATGATCTCGGCCAGGGCGGCGGGCACGGCGTGGTTCTCGGTCATGGTGTCCCAGTCTAGTGATCCACGCCGTGCCGGGGGCTCAGCGCGCGGGGGCCTCGCCCGGCTCTTCGCCGACGGCGATCGGCAGGCGCACGGCGTTGCCCCACTCGGTCCAGGAGCCGTCGTAGTTGCGGACGTCCTCGTGGCCGAGCAGGTACTTGAGCACGAACCAGGTGTGGGAGGAGCGCTCGCCGATGCGGCAGTAGGCGATCACGTCGTCACCCTCCCGCAGCCCGGCGTCGGTGCGGTAGACCTGCTCCAGCTCGGCGCGGGACTTGAAGGTGCCGTCCTCGTTGGCCGCGGACGCCCACGGCACGGACGCCGCCGTGGGGATGTGGCCGCCGCGCAGGGTGCCCTCCTGCGGGTAGCCGGCCATGTGCGTGGTCTCGCCCGTGTACTCGGGACGGGAGCGGACGTCGATCAGCGGGGTGGTCCCGATGGCCTGCAGGACGTCCTCGCGGGCGGCGCGATCGGTGTGGTCGTCGCGCTCGATCACCGGGTACTCCGCGCGGGCCACGGTCGGGACCTCGCGGGTGGTCTCGCGTCCCTCCGCGATCCACTTGTCACGGCCGCCGTCCATCAGGCGCAGGTCCTCATGGCCGTAGAGGGTGAACACCCACAGCGCGTAGGCGGCCCACCAGTTGGACTTGTCGCCGTAGAACACCACGGTGGTGTCCCGGGAGATCCCCTTGGAGGCGGCGAACTCGGCGAAGGCCTCGGGGCCGACGAAGTCGCGGGTGACGGGGTCGTTGAGCTCGGTGTGCCAGTCGACGCGCTGGGCGCCGGGGATGTGGCCGGTGGAGTAGAGGAGAGCGTCCTCGTTGGACTCGAGGACCACGACGTCCTCGTCGCCGACATGGTCGGCGACCCACTGCGTGGACACCAGCTTCTCGGGGTGGGCGTACTCGGAGAACTTCGCGGCGGTATCGGTCATGGCACTGCCTTCCTTCGCGTCGGGGCGGGCCCGCACGGGCCCGGGGCGGGCGGCACGACGACGGCGGGTTCCGTGTCCGTGCCCTGCGCGACAGATTACGGCACATCGGTGTCACGTAAGAGGGTAGGGGCCCCTCAGTCCGGGACACGCGAGGTCACATGGGTCGGGTCCGCGGCCCGATAGCATGGCCCGGAATCCCCGTCGTCGACCCTGGGAGTGTCCCGTGGCTCAGATCGTCCACCTCGCCGACCGTTCGCCGCAGGTCACCCCGGACCAGCTGCTGGCCGGCTTCCACCCGTCGTACCGCTTCGGCACGGTGTCCTTCGACACCTACATCCCGGACCCCGCGCACCCCTCGCAGGCACAGGCCGTGGAGCGGCTGCGCCGGTTCGCGGCAGACCTCGGCCGGGGCGGTTCGGGCGGCGGGTTCCTCGGCGGCCTGTTCGGCGGGAAGAAGCGGGCGGCAGGGCCGGCCGGCATTTACCTCGACGGCGGCTTCGGCGTCGGCAAGACCCACCTGCTGGCCTCGACGTGGCACGCGGCCCCCGGGCCCAAGGCGTTCGGCACGTTCGTGGAGTACACCAACCTCGTGGGCGCCCTGTCCTTCCGCAAGGCGGTGGACGAGCTCAAGGAGTACACCCTCGTGTGCATCGACGAGTTCGAGCTCGACGACCCGGGGGACACCGTGCTGATGTCCCGCCTCATGCGCGAGCTGGCCGACGCCGGCGTGCGCCTGGTGGCGACCTCCAACACCCTGCCGGGCTCGCTCGGCGAGGGGCGCTTCGCGGCGCAGGACTTCAAGCGCGAGATCCAGGTCCTGGCCGACCAGTTCGAGGTCATCCGCGTGGACGGCGAGGACTACCGCCACCGCGGCCTCTCCGCCGCCCCGTCGCCGCTGGACGACGCCGCCGTCGAGGCCACCGCCCAGGAGAACTTCCCCGACGCGGGTGTGCTCGCCGTGGACGACTTCGCGGACCTCACCGCGATGCTCTCCCGCGTGCATCCCTCCCGCTACCGCGAGCTCGTCAAGGACGTGGACGTGCTCGCCCTCCACGACGTGCACACCATCACGGAGCAGGCCACGGCCCTGCGCTTCGTGGTGTTCGCGGATCGCCTGTACGACAAGGACGTGCCCGTCCTCGCCTCCGGTGTGCCCTTCGACGCCCTGTTCACGCAGGAGATGATGCACGGCGGCTACATGAAGAAGTACTTCCGCACGGTCTCCCGCATGACCGCCCTGGTCCGGGAGGGCCAGACGGGGGTGGCCGAGCACAAGTGAGCCACCGCCCCTGACCGGCACGACGACGGCGCGCACCGAGGCGGGTGCGCGCCGTCGCCGTGTGCGGGGCCGGGTCAGCGTGCGTCGCGGAAGTACAGCGCCGCCCGCTTGCCCGGCAGCTCGACCTCCCGGTCCACCGTGAAGCCCAGAGCCCGGGCGGTCTTCACGGCCCGCGTGTTGCGGACGTCCGGCTCGATCACGAGCCGACGCGTGCCGGGGCGTGCGCCCAACCAGTCCACAATGCTCCGGTAGGCCGTGGCGCGGGCGCGCCCCTGCAGGCCGCCGGGGGCGGTGATGAAATGGAATCCGAGGTCCCCGTCCCGCACCTCGTAGGCGCCGCCGACCTCCTCCGCGCGAGGGTCGTAGGTCTGCACGAGGGCCACGAGGGTCCCGCCGTGCCACACGAGGTGGTTCGCGTGGGTGGGCTGGAACTCGAGGAAGTCGTAGACCTCCTCGACGTCCTGCACGCTGTGCCCGCGCATCCCGTAGAACTCCGCCCGCGGCTCCGTGACGAGTGCGTGGATCAGCGGGGCGTCCAGGGCCGGGCGGACGCGCGTCATGGTCAGGCCCAACGCCCCGACGCCGACCTCGGCCACGATGCGTCCCGGAGGGGCCCCGCCGGGGACGGAGC
>NZ_JASDCZ010000100.1:0-8254 GCF_030407635.1 Micrococcus sp. APC 4021 | reverse complement strand
CGGCGCGGACCCGGACGTCCTGGCCGGCTGCGAGGTCGTGGTGATCACGGCCGGCGCCAAGCAGAAGCCGGGGCAGACCCGCCTCGACCTCGGCGCGCACAACGTGGAGATCCTGCGCGGCCTGCTGCCCCAGGTGCAGGCGCACGCGCCGGAGGCGCTGATCGTGCTCGTCACCAATCCCGTGGACGTCCTCACGCTGGTGGCCCAGCGCCTCACCGGTCTGCCTGCCGGCCGGGTGATCGGCTCGGGCACCCTCCTGGACACGTCCCGCCTGCGGTGGCTGCTGGCGTCGCGGGCGCAGGTCCACCCGTCGTCGGTGCACGCGGCCATCCTCGGCGAGCACGGGGACACGGAGTTCCCCGCGTGGAGCTCGGCGCGCATCGGCCCGACGCCCATCCTGGAGTGGCCGACGCCGGTCGACCCGCTGTTCACCCGCGCCGACCTGGACGAGGTGGCGGACACCGTGGTGCACGCCGCGTACGAGGTGATCCAGGGCAAGGGCGCCACCACGTACGCGGTCGGCGTGGCCACGACCCGCCTGCTCGAGGCGATCCTGCGCGACCAGCACGCCATTCTGCCGGTCTCCACCGTGCTCGACGGCGTCCACGGGCTCTCGGACGTCGCCCTGTCCATGCCGTCCGTGGTGGGGCGCGACGGCGTCACCCGCGTGATCCAGCCCGAGCTGGACGACGCGGAGATGCGGGCGCTGCACGCCTCGGCGGACGCGCTGCGGCGGGAGGCACGCAGCCTCGGGTTCTGAGGCGCCGGGCTCAGGCGCGGGGGGCGTCGCCTCCGGTGCCGCCCTGCTCGCGGCGCTCGGCGGCGGCCTGGGCGCGGCGGTCGGCGGCGGCCTTGCGGAACATCTCCTCGGAGGAGCGGTTCACACCGGAGCCCTGGGAGAGGTGGTCCGGGTTCTCGCGCGCGGCGAGCTGCAGCATGGCCACCACCACGAGCGAGGTCATGAAGAAGACGCCGAAGGCGATCAGCGCGATGTCGACGCGCAGTGGATTCTGGGTGCCGCCGGAGGCGGTGATGCCGGCGATCACCCCGCCGATCAGGCCGAGCACGGCGGAGAAGACGAGCGGGCCCTTGACCGTGGTGCGCAGACCGCCGCGTGCCGGGCGGCCGGATCCGGCGCGATCGGCGGACGGGCGGGGGGACGGTGCGCTCACGGCGGGACTCCTGACGGCTGGGGGCGGCTGGGGCGACACGGCCCGCGCAGGCGCCCGGGGCTGAGGCCCTCGGGGCGCGGCGGACCGGAGCCAGTCTACGCGTCCGGCCGACGGGTGGCCCCTCGGGGCCCCGAGGTCCTCCCCCGGCGAACGTCCGCCCCGCGGGTCAGGACGACGACGTCGGCCCGGTTCAGAGGCCCCTGGCCGTGCCCCGGTCCCGGCGCACCTCGTGGTGGAAGCCGAGCCCGGAGACCATCAGGAGCACGCCGATCAGGATCGCCCCGCCGCCGGCGATGCCGAGCAGGGCGTGCGGGCCGAAGCCCTGCAGGGCGGCCACGACCACGCCGCCCCCGGAGAGCAGGCCCACGAGTCCGGTCCACAGCTGGTCCCGCGCGGGGATGAACTCGCGGCGGTGGCGGGCCCACGCCACGAGCTCGGCGACGCCGCCGAGCACGAGGGCGGCGCCGGCCGCCACGCCCACCGCCGCCGGGGACCCCAGGAACAGCAGCACGATCACGCCGAGCATCCACGCGGCCGCCGCCAGGGACAGCGGGGAGCGCATGGCCACGGGCACCGGGTCGCGGCGCAGGTACTCCCACATCGCCGAACCGGAGAACGCCAGGTACAGCGCGAACATGACCTTCATCCACGTCAGGCCCGGCTCGGCGACGAACACGGTGGTCAGACCGAACGCCAGCGCCACCACGGCGCGGATCAGGATCGGCTTGAACACCACGGACGAGATCTCGAGGGGGGTCTGCACGGTAGCCACCGCCCCAGTCTAGGAGCAGTGCGGCCGCGGCCCGGCCCGCGCGTCACCGCCCGGACGCGCTCACCCGACGCCGAGCCGCATCCAGTCGTCGCGCCGGGCCCGCCAGCCGAGGGTGAGCGCCCGCATCCCCATGTAGACCCCTGCGAAGCCGAGCCAGAGCAGGCCCAGCTGCACGCCGGCGTCGGGCACGGCGGCGTTCGGTCCGGGCCAGGCCGCGGTCCAGCCGAATCCGCCCGTGGCGAGCTGCGCGAGCACCCAGAGCGCCGGCGCGTAGACCACGAGGTTCACGAGGCCGGCGAGGGCGAGGTAGCGGGCGTCGCCGGCGCCGATCAGCACGCCGTCCAGCACGAACACGTACCCGGCCACCGGCTGCCCGGCGGCCAGCACCCACAGGCCCACGGTGGCGGCGGCCTGCACGGTCGGGTCCGTGGTGAACAGCCCCGGCAGCACCGGTGCCGCCAGGGCCAGCACGGCCCCGGTCACGACGCCGAAGCCCAGCCCCCAGCGCACCATCGTCCGGGTGAGGCGACGGGCCGCATCCGGCCGGGCGGCCCCGAGCTCGGCGCCGATCAGGGCCTGCGCGGCGATCGCGAGGGCGTCGAGGGCGAACGCCAGCGTGGAGAACAGCGTGAAGACGAGCTGGTGCGCGGCGAGGGTGAGGTCGCCCGCGCCGGCGGCGGCCATGACGGTGATGAGGATGGCCGCGCGCAGGCTCGCGGTGCGCAGCAGCAGCCACGAGCCCACCTGGGCCGTGGCGCGCATGCCCGACGCACGGGGCGCCCACACCGTGCCCGAGCGGCGGAAGCGCGGGGCCAGCACGAACAGGTATGTCACGAGCATCGCCCACTGCACCACGGACGTACCGACGGCCGAGCCAGCTACGCCCCAGCCCAGCCCGTACACCAGGGCCACGTTCAGCCCGATGTTCGCGCCGAAGCCCACACCCGCCACCACGAGCGGCGTCACGGTGTCCTGGAGGCCGCGGAGCACCCCGGTGGCCGCGAGCACGGCCAGCAGGGCCGGCAGCCCCGGCATGGACCAGCGCAGGTAGGCGACGGCGTGGGCCTGCACCTCGCCCGTCGCGCCGAGGGCCGCCGTCAGCGCGGGGGCCGCGAGCCAGCCGAGGACGGCCAGCACCGCGCCGAGCAGCAGGCCCAGCCAGATGCCGTCGCGGCCGCGGTCCATCGCGGCGGCCGGGTTCCCCGCCCCGATCAGCCGGGCCACCGCCGGGGTGGTGGCGTAGGCCAGGAAGATCATGAGGCCGGTGAGCGTGTGCAGGATGGTGGTGCCGATCCCGACGCCGGCCAGCTGGGCCGTGCCCAGGTGCCCGATGATCGCGGTGTCGGCCAGCAGGAACAGCGGCTCCGCGATGAGCGCGCCGAACGCGGGGACCGCGAGCGCGAGGATGCGCCGCGTGAGGGCGCGCGCGTCCTGCGGGGCGGGCGCCGCCGTCGAGCCGGAGGGTCCTGCCATCTCAGCCCAGCAGGGCCAGCAGCGGGGCCAGCGCCGTGGTCGGGGCAGTGGGGCCGGGCAGCGTGTCCGGCAGCAGGGGGGCCACGAGGTAGAGCATCGCGATGGCGATGCCGTTGTTCACCATGTGCAGCAGCACCGCGTACCCGAACGAGCGGCCCATCAGGATGTAGGACACCGTGATCGCCACCGCGAGGGTCAGGTACGGGACGGTCTCCACGAGCCGGAAGTCGCCGCCGGTGCCGAGGAAGTGCAGGAGTGTGAACGCGAGCACGGAGACCACGGCGCACACCCACACGTTGATCCAGCGGGAGAGCTTGCCGATCAGCAGGTGGCGGAACAGGTACTCCTCCACGAGCGGGGCGGCCACCACGGTCATGAGGATCATGAGCACGGGCGGGGCCTGCGTGGTCATCTCCTCGAGCGCGGCCTGGTTGGCGCTGGTCTGCGCCTCCCCGATGAGGCTCAGCACGATCACGTTCACGACGATGCACGCCAGCCACGTGGCGGGCAGCAGCAACAGCTTCCACCACGTCCCCGTGCGGAACACCCGCAGCGACGTCACGAGCGGGCGCCAGGCCACGGCCAGCACGAGCACCACGAGGATCGCGTAGCTGACGATGTTCACCGTGAACCCGTCGCGGACCAGGTCGAACGCCTCGAGGTCACCGGGGACCAGGCCGAGCGACACCGCCAGCCACAGCCCCAGCCCGAGCACCATGAGCGCCACGTACACGAGCACCACGACGGCGTCGCCCCAGTGGAACCGACCCGGGGTCCAGTCCGGCGCGGGGCGGGCCGCGGGCCGGCGGCCGGGCCAGCCGGCGGGGACGCCACCGGGGGCGCCGGGGTGCCCGTGCAGGCTCGGGGCGACGGCGGCGCGGCGGGCGGACGGCCGGCCCGACGGCGGCCAGCCGGCGGGCGGACCGGCCGGCGGGCCAGAGGGAGGAACGCTCATGGCGGCCACGCTACCAACGGGGGCGGACGCGCCAGGCCGCGGGCGCCGTCGTCGGGAGCGGCTCCGTGGCCCACGCCACGCCCGCGCGCCCGCGACACGCGCGCGGTGGCGGCGGGCCGAACGCCTCGTCTACGGTGCTCCCCATGGCCTTGTTCTCCCAGCCGGTGTTCATCAACCTCCCGACGACGGACACCGAGCGGATCCGTGAGTTCTGGACGACCCTGGGCGCCACCGCAATGGACGACTACTCGGACGAGCACTCGGTGTGCATCGAGCTCACCGAGTCGACGTACGCGATGTACCTCAGCCCCGGCTACTACACCGACTTCATCGGCAACCGTGAGATCGCCGACTGCCTCACCACCAACTCCGCCCTCATGGCGCTGACCGTCGGCGACGCCGCGGCGGTGGACGCCCTGGCGGACCGGGCGATCGAGCTCGGCGCCGCCGAGGTGCCCCTGCCCGAGGACCTGCGCGAGGAGATGGCCGACTCCGGCATGCACTCCCGCGAGATCGTCGACCCGGACGGGCACCAGTGGGAGTTCGTCACCGCCTGAGCCCGCCGGCTCAGGCGCCGAGTCGCCCGGTGAGGCGCGCGTGCATCGCCGCGGAGGCCTCGTTCAGCCCCGTCACCTCGGCGTGGATCCCGTGCCGGGCGTACTTGGTCAGCACCGAGTCGAGCGCGGCCACAGTGGAGGCGTCCCACACGTGCGCGGCACTCATGTCGATCACGACGCGCGGCGGGTCGAGGGCGTACTCGAACTGCGAGTAGAGGTCGTTCGAGGACGCGAAGAACAGGGCGCCGTGCACGCGATACGTGACGGCGTCGCCGTCGTCGTGGACCTCGCGGACCACCGTGACCAGACGCGAGACGCGCTGAGCGAAGAGCACCAGCGCAGCGAGCACGCCCACACCCACGCCGATCGCGAGGTTGTGAGTGAGCACCGTGGCCGCCACGGTCACGACCATGACGGCGGTCTCCGAGCGCGGCATCGCGCGCAGGGTGGCGGGGCGCACCGAATGCCAATCGAAGGTGGCGGCGGCCACGAACATCATCACGCCCACGAGCGCGGCCATGGGGATCTGCGCCACGAAGCCGCCGAAGGCCACCACGAGCACCAGCAGGAACACGCCCGCGAGGAACGTGGAGATCCGGGTGCGGGCGCCGTTCGCCTTGACGTTCATCATGGTCTGCCCCACCACGGCGCAGCCGCCCATGCCGCCGAACAACCCCGAGACCACGTTCGCGACACCCTGCCCCCAGGACTCGCGCGTCTTGTCCGAGCGGGTGTCGGTGATGTCGTCCACGAGCTTCGCGGTGAGCAGGGACTCGAGCAACCCCACGAACGCGATGCCGACGCTGAACGGCAGGATCAACCGGAGGGTCTCCCACGTCAGCGGGACGTCCGGCAGGCCGAGCACGGGCAGCGCATCCGGCAGCGCGCCCCGGTCCCCCACGCGCGGCACGGCCAGGCCGGCGGCCATCACCAGGGCGGTGACCACGACGACGGCCACGAGCGTCGCCGGCACCGCCGTGGTGAGCCGCGGCAACAGCACCACGATCGCCAGGGCCAACGCCGTGAGCGGGTACACGAGCCACGGGACGCCGATCAGCTCGGGCAGCTGCGAGGTGAACACGAGGATGGCCAACGCGTTGACGAACCCCACCATCACCGAGCGCGGGACGAACCGCATGAGCCGGGCCACACCGAACACGCCGAGCAGGATCTGGATGACGCCGCCGAGGATGATCGCGGCAAGCAGGTGCCCCACCCCGTACGCGTGGGACAGCGGTGCGACGACCAGCGCCACCGCCCCCGTGGCCGCGGAGATCATGGCGGGCCGGCCGCCCACGATCGCGGTGGTGACGGCCATGGTGAAGGACGCGAACAGCCCGACGCGCGGATCCACGCCCGCGATGATCGAGAACGCGATGGCCTCCGGGATCAGGGCGAGCGCCACCACGACCGCGGCCAACACCTCGGTGCCCAGCAGCCGAGGGCTGCGCAGGGTGCGCAGGACGGACTGCCGCTGGAGCGGCGTGAGGGCAGGCGGGGGCGCGGCGGGTAAGGCGGGCATGCTCCCGAGGGTAGCGGTGCGCGGGCGGGGTGCCCGCCGGTGAGCGGGCCCGCCCGCCACCCCTCACGCCGTCCGCATCACCCGCACGGGGTCGCGGAACGCGGCGAACGCCGCCGGGGCGAGGCTGGCCAGCAGCGCGGTGAGGGCGGCCAGCACGGCCACCGCCGCCACGAAGTCCACCCCCAGCGTCCCGCCCTGGCCGGCGACGACGGCGTACCCGGCTCCGGAGCCCAGCACGGCGCCCAGCAGCGCAGGCACGGCGGTGCGCACGGCCACGAGCAGGATCAGGTCTCCGCGGCCGATGCCGAGGGTGCGGCGGCGGCCGAGGTCGCGGCGGCGGATGAGGACGTCGGCGAGCACCACGATGGACACGAAGAACGCGCCGGCTCCGAGGATCAGCAGCAGCAGGGAGCGTCCGAGCCCGGCGAGCTCGCCGGTGATCACCTGGTTGCCGGCGGAGAGGGCACGGGCGGTCTGGATGGAGGAGGCGCGCGGGTCGGGGTCGATCACGGCGAGCGCGGCCTCCTGCATGGCGCGGGTGCCGGCGGTGTCGGCGGCGAGGACGCGGACCTGCTGCATCACGAGGGCGTCCGGGGCGGCGGGGACGGTGAGGGCGTAGCCGTCGAGGTCCTGGAAGGGGTCCTGGGCCTGGAACGCCCCGACGACGGCCCACTGGCCGCCGTCCGTGGCCTCGATCGCTCCGGAGGGCTGGGCGAGGCCGAGCTCGGCGAGCTTGGCCTCGGGGACCACCACCTCGCCGGGGGCGGGCAGGCGGCCGCGGGTCAGCACGATGCCACGGTCCAGGGTGCCGACCACGTTCGTCACGGCCACGCGGGCGCCGCCCCGGCCGATCCCGGTGTTCACGGCGTCCATGGGCGAGTCCCGGGCGAGGGCGGCCTCGGCGGTGTCGAGTCCGGCGAGGGTGGCCGCGGTGGCGCCGGTGAGGAAACCGGTGCCGCCGGTGTCGGTGACGGTGAGCACGCGGGCGCCGGGGCCGGAGAGCTCTGCGGCGACGGCCGCCTCGGTGGCGGCCTGCCTGCCCACGGTGGCCACGGCGGCGAAGCACATGGCGGCCACCACGAGCAGCACGAGGGCGGAGGGCACGGGAGAGGTGCGTGCGGCGGTGACGGCTTCACGCAGCAGGGTGCGCAGGTTCATGGGCGGTCCTCCCGGTTCACAGCCGAACCACCTCGTCGGCGCGGGCGACGACGGCGGGGTCGTGGGTGGCGACCACCACGGTGCGCCCCTCGGCGGCGGCATCGGCGAGGGCGTCCATGACGAGGCCGGCATTGTCCGGGTCGAGGTTGCCCGTGGGCTCGTCCGCGAGGACGACGGCGGGCGCGTTCACGAGGGCGCGGCACACGGCCACCCGCTGCGCCTGCCCGCCGGAGACCTGCCCGGGCCGGTGGTCGGCGCGGTGGGCGAGGCCGAAGCGCTCGAGCAGCGCCCGTGCCCGGTCCTCGAGCGTCTGGCGCTCCAGCCCGGCGTAGAGGCCGGGCTCCACCACGGAGTCCAGGATGGGGCGGGACGGGTCCAGCTCCGAGTCCTGGAACACGAATCCCACGGAGGTGGCGCGCAGGCGGGAGCGTTCCCGGTCCGGGCGGGTGGAGGCGTCGACGTCGCCGAGGCGCACCACTCCGGAGGTGGGCGTGAGCATGAGCCCGAGCACGTACAGGAGGGTGGACTTGCCGCGCCCGGAGGGCCCGGTGAGGGCGGTGACGGCGCCCGGCGTGAACGCGTGGGTGAGGCCGTCGAACAGCTCCTCGGCGGCGCGGGTGTAGGCGAAGCGCAGGTCCTCGACGG
>NZ_JASDCZ010000010.1:0-31808 GCF_030407635.1 Micrococcus sp. APC 4021 | reverse complement strand
GTGCTCCTGGGGCTCGGGGGTCCGTCCCCCCGATCCTCGCACCCGTCGGGCCCGGTCGCATCCGCCCTCGCCACGGGCGATAATGGGTCGATGACCACGCAGGACTCCCCCCTCACCCCGAACTCCTCCCGGTCCGGCTGCTGCGACGACCACGCCCGCCCGGACACCTCCCGCCGCACCGTCCTGGGCCGCGGCGCCGCCGTCGCCGCCGCGGGTGCCGGCACACTCGCGCTGGCCGGCTGCACGGACCGGCTGCGTGAGAAGGACACCGCGCAGGACCACTACACCGGCTCCGACGCCGTCGACGCGCTGCCCGCCGCCGAGCTGCCCGTGGGCGCCTCCCGGGAGGTGCAGGTGCAGGGTCGGACGCTGATGATGCATCGCGTGGACGAGACCACGGTGACCGCCTTCACCAACGTGTGCACGCATCAGGGCTGCCTGCTCCAGGTCGTGGACCGGCAGGAGGGCCCGGCCTACGCCTGCCCCTGCCACGGCTCGCACTTCGACGTCACCTCGGGGAAGCCGTTCGGCGGCCCGGCCCGCAAGGCCCTCATGGACTACGACGCGGCCGTCGTCGACGACCGCATCGTCGTCAAGCTCTGAGCCCGGCTCATTCCTCCGGCGCGCCGTAGCGCCGGCGCGGGGGCACCACGACGGCGGAGCGGTCGTTGGGGTCCCACGCCGGCTGCTCGCGCCGCCGCGCCGGGTAGTAGCGGTGCCGCCACCAGAACCAGATGAGCGCCCCCAGCACCGGCAGCAGCAGCATGAGGCCGACCCACGGCAGGCGCGCCCGGGCGTCCAGGGGGCTGCGGCCCAGCGAGACGAAGCCGGCCACCCACAGCGCACCGGCCACGACGGACACGGTCCAGCCCAGGGCGGCCTCCCCCGGCGTCGGCACGAGCGGGGTCGCGGCGGCCGCGCCGGTCAGCGCGCCGGCCATCAGAAGAGCGCGACCTTCTCCGGGCCCGGGAACAGGGCGTCCAGCTCGGCCAGGTCCTCCGCGGTGGCGAGCCAGTCGGCCGCCGCCGCGTTCTCCACGACCTGCGCGGCACGGGTGGCGCCGGCGATCACGGAGGACACCGGTCCCTGCGCCGCCAGCCACCCGATCGCGGCCTGGACCTCGGTGATCCCCCGCTCCCGGGCGAACCGGCCGAAGGCGGCCAGCTGCTCCAGGTCGGCGTCGGCCACCATGTGCTGGCGCACGTGGGACAGGCGCGAGCCCTCGGGGGCGTCGCCCTGCGAGTACTTGCCCGTGAGCAGCCCGTTGGCCAGCGGGAAGTACGGCAGGACGCCGAGCCCGAACTCGGCCGCCGCCGGGACCACCTCGAGCTCGGCCCGGCGGTCCAGCAGGTTGTAGTGGTTCTGCGCGGACACGAAGCGCTCCACGCCCAGCTCGCGGGCCACGTACTCGGCCTGGGCGATCTGCCACCCGGCCCGGTTCGAGTGGCCCACGTAGCGGACCTTGCCGGCGCGCACGAGGTCGTCGAGCGCGCGGAGGGTCTCCTCGATGGGCGTGGCCGGGTCCGGGGTGTGGAACTGGTAGAGGTCGATCCAGTCGGTGCCGAGGCGGCGCAGGGAGTCCTCGACGGCGCGCACGATGTACCGGCGGGAGCCCCGCGCGCCGCCGTCGTCGCCGGCGACACCGCCCATGTCCATGCCGAACTTGGTGCCGATCACCACCTCGTCGCGGCGGGCGCCCAGGGCGCGGCCGAGCCGCTCCTCGGACAGGCCGGGCTCGGCGCCGTAGACGTCGGCGACGTCGAAGAAGGTGATGCCGGCGTCGAGCGCGGCGTGGACGACGTCGTCGGTGCCGGCCTGCTCCAGCGTGGCGGTGCCGGGGCGGCCGAGGTTGTTGCACCCCAAGCCGACGACGGAGACGGTCAGCCCGGAGCGGCCGAGACGGGTGTGGCGCACGGGTCAGCCCTCCTGCTCTGCGGTGCGGACGTCCACCTTGTTCGGCTGCACGCCGTCGGCGCGCTTGGCGGCCGCCGGGATCTCGGCGGCGGCCTTCCGGGCGTGGGGGGTCCGGACGCGCAGCACGAGGGCACCGACCTCCTCGACGACGTCCTCGACCTCGCCGAGACCGCGCCAGGCCAGCTGGTGGGTCATCTCGACGCGCAGCCGCTCGACGGTGCGCCGCTCGATCGCCGTGGCCTCCCGGCCGCGGAGCCGGTAGGCCACCGGCAGCACGGCGAAGGTCGCGGGGTCCGCCTCGGCGAAGCCCTCCTCCGCGCCCTGCGCCACGAACGCGGCCAGCAGCTGATCACCCTCGGCCTGGTCGGCCAGGGGCTGCTCCCCGACGGTGCCGGGCTGGCCGACCCGGCCGTGGTGGACCAAGAACTCCCCGGCCTCCGCGTCGGCCCATGCCTCGCGGTACTCAAAGAGGCGGGCGCCGTCGTCGCCGACGCTCTCACGGTACAGCCGGACGATGCTCATGCCTGCTCCTGGTGGTGGGGGGCGGCCGCGTCCTCGGGGACGGGCCGGGCGTACGGGACCTTGGCGCCGAGGACCTGGGCGACGGTGTCCTGGGTGATGCGCTGCGCGGTGAGGCCCACGCGGGCCAGCACCTGCTCGCGGCTGCCGTGGGCGAGGAACTCGACCGGCAGGCCGACCTCGTTCAGGGCGGTGTCCACGCCGGCCGCGCGCATCTCCTGCCGGATCCGCGAGCCGACGCCGCCGGCCCGCACCCCGTCCTCGAGGCACACGACGATCCGGTGGCGGGCGGCCGTGTCGATCACGGACCGGGCCACGGGCAGGACCCACCGCGGGTCGATCACCGTGGCGCTGATGCCGTGCCGCTCGAGCCGTTCGGCGACGTCGAGGCCGAGCTCGGCCATCGCGCCCACCGCCACGATCAGCACGTCCCGCTCGGCGCCGTCGCGTCCGCCGGCCTCGCCCCGCCGGGCGAGCACGTCCGTGCCGTCCGACAGCCGCTCCAGGGCGCGCACCGACTCGCCGACCGAGCCCTTCGCGAACCGCACCACGGTGGGCGCGTCCTCGACGGCGACGGCCTCGCGCAGCTCCTCCCGGAGCGTGTCCGCGTCGCGGGGCGCGGAGATCCGCAGCCCCGGCACCGACTGCAGCAGGGCCAGGTCCCACATGCCGTGGTGGCTCGGGCCGTCCGGCCCGGTGACGCCCGCGCGGTCCAGCACGAACGTCACGCCTGCACGGTGCAGGCCCACGTCCATGAGCACCTGGTCGTACGCGCGGTTGAGGAAGGTCGCGTAGACGGCCACCACGGGGTGCAGACCACCGAAGGCCATGCCGGCGGCCGAGGTGACCGCGTGCTGCTCGGCGATGCCGACGTCGAACACCCGGTCCGGATGGGCCAGCGCCATCGGGGCCAGGCCCACGGGGTTCTGCATGGCGGCGGTGATGGCCACGACGTCCGGCCGCTCATCCGCGATCGCGACCATCTCCTCGCCGAACACGGAGGTCCAGGACTGGGCCGTCGACGAGGTGATGGGCTCGCCCGTGGAGGGGTCGATCACGCCGATCGCGTGGAACTGGTCCGCCTCGTGCGCGACCGCCGGCGCGTAGCCGTGCCCCTTCTCGGTCATCGCGTGGACGATCACGGGCCCGCCGTACGCCCGCGCGTCCTCGAGGGCCTCCTCCATGGCGGTGAGGTCGTGGCCGTCGACCGGGCCGATGTACTTCATGCCCAGGTCCTCGAACAGGCCCTGCGGCGCCCAGAGGTCCTTGAGACCCTTCTTCGCCGCGTGCAGCGGCCGGTACACCAGCTCGCCCGCGAGGCCGGCCTCCTGGAGGCGGTGCTTGAGGTAGTCGAGGGTCTGCTCGTAGCGGTGGTGGGTGCGCACCTTGTCCAGCACCCCGCGGCGCAGTCCGCCCAGGTGCTCGGCGACGCCGCCCACGGTGGGCGCGTACGAGCGGCCGTTGTCGTTGACGACGATCACCACGCGCCGGTCCCGGCCGGCGGCGATGTTGTTGACGGCCTCCCAGGCCATGCCCCCCGTGAGCGCACCGTCGCCGATCACGGCCACCACGGTGCGGTCCCCCTGCCCGGTCTGCGCCCAGGCCCGCGCGATGCCGTCCGCCCAGGAGAGCGAGCTGGAGGCGTGCGAGGACTCCACCACATCGTGCTCGGACTCCGTGCGGTCGCCGTAGCCGGACAGACCGCCCTCCTGGCGGAGCGTCGTGAAGTCCTGGCGTCCGGTGAGCAGCTTGTGCACGTACGACTGGTGACCCGTGTCGAAGATGACCGCGTCCTTCGGCGACTCGAAGACGCGGTGCACGGCCAGCGTCAGCTCGACGACGCCCAGGTTCGGTCCGAGGTGGCCGCCCGTCTTGGAGACGTGGGCGATCAGGTAGGCGCGGATCTCCGCCGCCAGCGCGGTCAACTGGTCCTCCGTGAGGGCCGACAGGTCCGCCGGGCGGGCGATCTGCGGCAGCAGCGGGGCGCCGGGGCTCGTGGGGGGCAGATGTTCCATGGTGCGACCAGCCTACTCCGCGGCTCCGCACCCGGGCGGGACGCGGGCGGCGGCCCGCGCGGGCGGGCCCCGTGGATCAGGCCTTCGCGGCGATCTGACGGAGCACGTACTGAGACATGCTTCGCTCTGCCTGGCGATAGTTGCACAGCTTCCGTCGGCTCTCAGGATCCCTGTCTCGATGGGACGCCCGACGATGCAACCGTACAAGACCAATTTCTCTTGGGTGATCGGCGGTACTGGGATCGTCTTCTCACCACGGTGATGTTCACGAGACGACGCAGCCGATCCCGTCACGACGGCGAGCGAGGTGAGCCCGTCCGTTCGGGCCTCGATTCCATCTGCGACCAGAGCCGCCGAGCCGATGTTCTCCATCGCAGCCTCAGCGCTGCCACCCCGGGTCGATTGGATCTTGGCCGGGCGATTCCATGCCCGCCGATCGACATCGACTTGATACCCGGGAGGGGTATAGCGTTGACTGGACCAGAACGAACAGGAGACTTCATGCGCAAGCACCTCATGACCACCGTCGCCGCAGGAGTGCTCGGAGGAGCGCTCGTGTTCACCGGCTGCAGCACCGGCGGCGGCCAGGACCAAGGGACCCCCTCGATGACCAGCCAGCACGAGGGCCACGGCAGCAGCTCTGACAGCGGCGGGATGGAGCATCCGATGGACGGCGGCCCCGCCCCCGAGGGCATCGAGACGGCTGCGTCGCCCACATACCCGGTCGGCACCGAGGTCACGCTCACCGCCGACCACATGGAGGGCATGGACGGTGCGAACGCGACGATCGCCGGCGCGTACGACACGTACACCTATGCGGTGGACTTCACGCCGTCCGCAGGCGGGGAGCCGGTCAAGGACCACAAGTGGGTCGTCCAGCAGGAGATCAAGGACGCCGGAGATGAACGTCTGGCCGACGGCACCGAGGTCACTCTCGAGGCCGAACACATGGAAGGCATGAAGGGCGCGAAGGCGACCATCGCCTCCTCCACCGAGGAGACCGTCTACATGGTCGATTACGAGTCCGACGGCATGACGATGACCAACCACAAGTGGGTCGTCGAGAGCGAGCTCAAGCCGGCCTCCTGAGCCGATCGCCGCGGGCGCGCTGAAGGTCCGCGGCGAAATACGACCCGATCGAAGGAAAGATCGGGGAATGACGAGGGGAAGCGAAGAGCATGACGGACCCGACCACGCATCACCATGACCACGCCGGCGTCGCGACCACCGAGTCCGGCCACCGTGACGACTCGCGCGCCGAGAACGAAGACCACACCATGGAACACGGTGACCACGCCGGGCACGGTTGGGCTGACCCCGTTTCGTAGGTCCAGTCGTTATGAGAGTCGTCCTGTTGCCCGCGGTCGCGGGCAGGGAGACTGGTCAGATCATGACGAACAGCAGGAAGCGTCACACCCCCGAGCAGGTCGTCCGTAAGCTCGGGCAGGCCGACAGGATGCTCGCCGATGGTCAGGACGTCGCGGCGGTGTGCCGGGAGCTCGGGGTGTCCGAGCAGACGTACTACCGGTGGCGGAACCAGTACGGCGGCCTCAAGGCCGACGACGCAAAGCGCCTGAAGGAGCTGGAGAAGCAGAACGCGACCCTGAAGCGTCTGCTCGCGGAAGCGGAGCTGGAGAAGGCCGCGCTCAAGGAGCTGGCTGAGGGAAACTTCTAAGCCCGGACAGGCGCCGCGCCGCCGTCGATCACCTCAAGGGCAAGTTGCGGGTGAGCGAACGGATGGCGTGCCGTCTGGTCGGGCTGAGCCGCTCCGCGTACCGGCGACCGCTCAAGGGCGACACGGTCGCGGACCCGGATCGGGCGCTCAGGGAGTGGCTGCGCGCCTGGGCGAAGGACCATCCCCGCTACGGGTATCGGCGGGCGTATCACGACGCCCGCGCCGAGGGGTGGGTGGTGAACCACAAGAAGATCCAACGCCTGTGGCGTGACGAAGGGCTCCGGGTCCCGCAGCGGCGTCGACGCAAGCGCGTTGGGTCCTCGACCGTCGACGCGCCGACGGCGGACGCGCCGAACGTGGTGTGGGCGGTGGACTTCCAGTTCGACGCCGACGAGCACGGACGACCGATCAAGATCTGCTCGATCGTCGACGAACACACCCGGGAGTGCATCGGCGGGCTCGTGGAGCGCTCGATTACCGCCGACCGACTCACCGCCCACCTCGAGGACCTCGTCGCCGCCCGGGGCGCCCCGGCGGTGCTCAGGTCGGACAACGGGCCGGAGTTCATCAGCGAGGCGGTGGTCGACTGGGCCGGCACCCGCACCGGCCTGTCCTACATCCCTCCGGGCTCGCCGTGGCGCAACGGGTACGTCGAGTCGTTCAACAGCCGGATCCGCGACGAGTGCCTCAACATCAACAGCTTTTACTCGCTGCTGCACGCACAGGTCATCATCGGCGACTGGAAGGACGAGTACAACCACCACCGCCGGCACTCCTCGCTCGGCTACCTAACCCCAGCCGAGTACGCTCGGCAGTGCACCCATCAAATGGAAACCGACGACTCACAGAACGTCCGGACCGAATGAAGGGGGCGGCTCACGGTCATCACGGCGGTGGTCACGCGGGCCACGGCGACCACGTCGGCCAGTTCCGGCGGCTGTTCTGGATCAACCTGATCATCGCCATCCCGGTGGTCGCGTTCTCCCCCATGTTCGCCATGCTCCTGGGCTACTCGGTCCCCAGCTGGGCGGGCTGGGTCGCCGCAGTCCTCGGCTCCGTCATGTAGGCCTGGGGCGGCACCCCGTTCCTCACCGGTGCTGTCAGCGAGCTGAAAAGCCGCCAGCCGGGGATGATGCTGCTCATCGCGCTCGGCATCACCGTAGCGTTCCTCGCCTCCTGGGCCGCCACTGTCGGTCTCGTCCACCCCGAGCTCGAGTTCTGGTGGGAGTTGGCGCTGCTGATCGTCATCATGCTGCTGGGCCACTGGATCGAGATGCGCTCACTGGCCCAGACCACCTCGGCGTTGGACTCCCTCGCCGCGCTGCTCCCTGACGAGGCTGAGCGTATAGAGGGAGACGACGTCGTCAAGGTCGACCCGGCAGAGCTGCGCGTCGGCGACGTCGTCATCGTCCGGCCTGGCGGCAGCGTCCCCGCCGACGGCACCGTCGTCGACGGCCGCGCCGACATGGACGAGTCCATGATCACCGGCGAATCACACCCCGTCGCCCGCGGCGAGGGCGAGAACGTCACCGCCGGCACCGTGGCCACCGACTCCGGCCTGCGCGTAGAGATCACCGCCACCGGCGACGACACGGCTCTGGCGGGCATCAACAGGCTCGTCGCCGAGGCGCAGGGCTCATCCTCCCGTGCCCAGCGCATCGCCGACCGGGCTGCGGCCCTGCTGTTCTGGTTCGCCCTCGGAGCTGCGCTGATCACCGCCGTCGTCTGGACGCTCTTCGGGCTCCCCGACGACGCGGTCGTTCGCACCATCACTGTCCTCGTCATCGCCTGCCCCCATGCGCTGGGTCTGGCGATCCCTCTGGTCGTGTCCATCGCCACCGAGCGCGCCGCCCGCGGCGGCGTCCTGATCAAGGACCGCCTCGCCCTGGAGTCCATGCGCCAGGTCGACGCGGTGCTCTTCGACAAGACCGGCACCCTGACCAAGGGCGAGCCCACCGTCACCGGGGTGGAGCCGACCGGCGGCCTGAATGCCGCACAGCTCCTCGCCCTGGCCGCCTCCGCCGAGGCCGACAGTGAGCACCCCCTCGCCCGGTCCATCGTCACCGCCGCTAAGGAGAAGGGCCTCGCCGTCGAACCGGCCAGCGGGTTCACCTCCTCCCCGGCGGTCGGCGTCACCGCGACGGTGGCCGACCATGAGATCCGCGTCGGCGGACCCCGTCTGCTCGAGGAGACCGGCCAGGACGAGATCGGTGTCGCCGACGAATGGCGGGCAGAGGGTGCGATCATCCTGCACGTCCTCCGCGACGGCAAGGTCATCGGCGGTCTCAAGCTCGCCGACGAGGTTCGCCCAGAGTCCCGCGACGCCGTCGATGCGCTCCATCAGCTCGGCGTCGAGGTCGTCATGATCACCGGCGACGCGGAAGCCGTGGCGAACGAGGTGGGAAGAGAGCTCGGCATCGACCGGGTCTTCGCCGGCGTCCGCCCCGGGGACAAATCCGCCAAGGTCGACCAGCTGCAGAAGGAGGGCAAGAAGGTCGCCATGGTCGGCGACGGCGTCAACGACGCCCCTGCCCTGGCCCAGGCCGACGTCGGCATCGCCATCGGGGCCGGCACCGACGTCGCCATCGCCTCTGCAGGTGTCATCCTCGCCAGCTCCGACCCGCGTAGCGTGCTCTCGGTGATCCAGCTCTCCCGTGCCGCATACCGTAAAATGAGGCAAAACCTGTGGTGGGCTGCAGGGTACAACTTGCTCTCTGTGCCGCTCGCGGCTGGCGTGCTCGCACCCGTCGGCTTCGTCATGCCGATGTCAGTAGGTGCGATCCTGATGTCGATCTCCACCGTCATCGTCGCGCTCAACGCCCAGCTGCTGCGTCGCATCGACCTCGCCCCAGCTGCCAGCACCCGCTCCGTCCTGGAGCACCAGAAGTGAAGGACACACCCGTGACCACTGAAACTGCAGCCGATGAGACCGGTACCGACACCGGAGCCCACCGGTACGGCTACATCAGTGTCAAGGACCGCTACCGCAACCGCATGAAGCGTATCGAAGGCCAAGCCCGCGGCATCACGAAGATGATCGACGACGAAAAGTACTGCATCGACATCCTCACCCAGGTCTCGGCCCTCACCCGCGCCCTGCAAGGAGTGGCGACCGGTCTGCTCGATGACCACCTCAAGCACTGCGTGCTCGACGCCGCCAAGAAAGGCGATGAAGACGCGGCCATCGCCAAGATCCAGGAGGCCAGCGACGCCATCAATCGCCTCGTGCGCTCCTGACACCAGCCGATGTCTTCGACACAGGGTGCCTCGGACCGGTGGACCCCAGATCAGGACAAGGCTCTTGATGTCTCCGGGCAGGCGTGCTTTGCACCTCGTCGCGCCCTGGGCACCGGCGAACTCGGGATGCCTTCTGTCTAACCTGACGACATGAACACGTTCACCTGAGAAAAGAGTTGGGCATGCCACTTGCCATTGTTGCTCCGATCCAGTCCTCCAGGAGCCGCCTGAGGATCTGCGCGGCCTTGACCGGTCTGGCGACCAGCGCCGTCCTCCTGCTCAGCGGCTGTGCTGATGCGGGACCGTCCGCTGATGCAGGATCCGATCACTCACTGGTGGTCGAGCACAATCTAGACGGATTGAATGCTCGCGAGATCATCACGCGCCTCGACTCAACGAAGGTGACAGATCGCTCGTCTGAATTCATCGCGTCGATTGAACCCGACCAGCTTGTACTGACCGACGATCAGAACAATCAGACCACCGTGCCGATGCCAGAAGACGAGTTCTACGTCTCTATCGCCCCGTATCGCAGCCAGACTCACGAATGCTACTTCCACAGCCTCACGACCTGCACCGGCGAACTCGCCAATACTGACGTCCACGTCACCGTGGTCGAGGCGACGTCCGGGGAGACCCTCCTCGATGAAACGCTGACGACGTACGACAACGGATTCGTCGGGGTCTGGCTGCCGCGTGGAATTGACGCTACTCTCACTGTCTCAGCTGAAGGCCGCACCGCCAAAAAGGCCATCTCGACCCGCCCCGACGACCCCACCTGCTTGACCGGTCTTCAGTTGGCTTGAGGCCCAGGCCTCATGCTCCTCTGCAGCGGCGACAGATCAGGCGTCGAGACGTCCCATCCTTGGACTCCCACAGGGTCTCGGCGTCCCGATGTGAGGATTCGCCCGAGAGCCGGCTTCAGAGTCATCGCAGGGCATCACCACACCGGGCTGAAGCCTCGTCGACCAATATCAACCAGTGCCAACTGAAGAGCACTACATCGCTCACGCCGCTTCACGACGTGCATTTCGGGGGATCCTCTCTGTCCAGGTCCTCACGCTCACACCTGCCGGTGCTGAGCCTCGCCGAGCTTCTCGAGCACTTGACCTGGATCGTCGATCAGTTCGAACACGCCACTCGGGCGTGTCCGACAATGCCGTCGACCACGCGAGCACAGCATTCAGGACCACGGCAGCCCGGTCCACGATCGCGTACTTGTCGTACGTGCTCGCCAGGCCCGGCCACTGCTGCAGGTGCGCGTCCTGGCGCTCGATCACGTTCCGGCCCGTGTAAGCCTCCAAGTCCAGGCCCGCGGTTCGGCCGCCGGCCGAGCCGCGGCGTCTGCGGTGGCCCTGCTGGTCAGCCGGTTGGGGAGGACGGCCTTGATGCCACCGGCGCGCAGATGGGTGCCGATCGCCCGCGATGAGTACGCCTTCTCGCCCAGCACCGTCGACCAGCTGATGGGTCTTCGTGCTCAGCCCGCTCCGTGAGCGCCCGAGGCCGTGATCGGCGGGCTCTTCACGCGGATTCCTTGTCGTTCGATCCAGCCCCTCTGAGCCGGGTGGTGTTCCTCGCGTGCTGATGGGCGCGGGCGATCGTGGAGTCGACCGAGACCGACCAATCGATCAGGATTTCGGCATCCGCTGCAGGTGGTCCGTGTTGCCAGCACCGTGTCCCAGGTGCCCTCTTCGGCCATGCGGCCGTGCCAGGTCCACACTACTCAGCCAGGGCCCGGAGACCTCGGGCAGGTCCCGCCACGGGATCGAAGCACCTGTCCCGGTGGATGATGGCGTCGACCCTCGTGCGGTCATCGGCGAACGGCCGGCCCTGCCGGCCCGTGCAGGCGGGGAGCATCTGGAACCGGGACGTGTCTTCGAGGGCGCCAGCCGACCCTGGATTCATTGTCAGACACGCCCTAGGCCCGTCTGGCCCGAGGGTGAGCCGGACTCTGAACTGGGGGATGAAGAGCGGTCGTGCACCGGGGTCGGCCCCAGCGGCCACGACGACGGCGGCCCGCCGCCCTCCGTGCGGAGGGCGGCGGGCCGCCGTCGTCGTGGTGCCCGCGCGCGGGCGGTGTCCCGTGGATCAGGCCTTCGCGGCGATCTGACGGAGCACGTACTGCAGGATGCCGCCGTTGCGGTAGTACTCGGCCTCACCGGGGGTGTCGATGCGGACGACCGCGTCGAACTCGGTGACCCTGCCGTCCTCACCGGTGGCCGTGACCTTCACGGTCTTCGGCGTGGTGCCCTCGTTGAGGGCGGTGATGCCGGAGATGTCGAAGGTCTCGGTGCCGGTCAGGCCCAGCGAGTCGGCGTTCTCACCCTCGGGGAACTGCAGCGGCAGCACGCCCATGCCGATGAGGTTCGAGCGGTGGATGCGCTCGAAGGACTCGGTGATCACGGCCTTGACGCCCAGGAGCGCCGTGCCCTTGGCCGCCCAGTCACGGGAGGAGCCGGAGCCGTACTCCTTGCCGCCCAGGACCACCAGCGGGGTGCCCTGCTCGGCGTAGTTCTGCGCCGCGTCGTACACGTAGGCCTGCGGGGCGCCCTCCTGGGTGAAGTCGCGGGTGAAGCCGCCCTCCACGCCGTCGAGCAGCTGGTTCTTGATGCGGATGTTCGCGAACGTGCCGCGGATCATCACCTCGTGGTTGCCACGACGGGAGCCGTAGGAGTTGAAGTCCTTGCGCTGCACGCCGTTCTCCAGCAGGTAGCGGCCCGCCGGGGTGTCCGACTTGAAGGAGCCGGCCGGGGAGATGTGGTCCGTGGTCACGGAGTCGCCCAGCTTGAGCAGGACGCGGGCGCCGGAGATGTCCGACACCGGGTCCGGCTGCATGGTCATGCCCTCGAAGTACGGGGGCTTGCGCACGTAGGTGGACTTCTCGTCCCACTCGAAGGTGGAGCCCGAGGGGGTCTCCAGGGACTGCCAGCGCTCGTCGCCGTCGAAGATCGTGGCGTACTGCGAGGTGAACATCTCGGTGTCGATCGACGCGTCGATGATCTTCTGGACCTCGGTCGGGTCCGGCCAGATGTCCTTGAGGAAGACGTCGTTGCCCTCGGTGTCCTGGCCCAGGGCCTCGTTCTCGAAGTCGAAGTCCATGGTGCCGGCCAGGGCGTAGGCGACCACCAGCGGCGGGGAGGCCAGGTAGTTCATCTTCACGTCCGGGTTGATGCGGCCCTCGAAGTTGCGGTTGCCGGAGAGCACCGCGGTCACGGACAGGTCGTTCTCCTGGATGGCCTCGGAGATCTCGGACTCCAGCGGGCCGGAGTTGCCGATGCAGGTGGTGCAGCCGTAGCCGACCACGTTGAAGCCGAGGTCGTTGAGGGACTCGCGCAGCCCGGACTTCTCGTAGTAGTCGGTCACCACGCGGGAGCCCGGGGCCACGGAGGTCTTCACCCACGGCTTGGACTTCAGGCCTTTGGCGACCGCGTTGCGGGCCAGCACGCCGGCCGCCATCATCACGGACGGGTTGGACGTGTTGGTGCACGAGGTGATCGAGGCGATGGACACGGCGCCGTGGTCCAGCTGGAACTGGCGGCCGTCCGGCATGGCCACGTCCACGAGCTTGGACGGGCGGCCCTCGCCGGCCTCGTCCTGCGTGGCGTAGTTGTGCAGGTCCTTGCGGAACTGGTCCTTGGAGTCGGTGAGCTCGATGCGGTCCTGGGGACGCTTCGGGCCGGAGATGGAGGGCACCACGGTGGACAGGTCCAGCTCGAGGTACTCGGAGTAGGCGACCTCGGAGGACGGGTCGTGCCACATCCCCTGCTCCTTGGTGTACGCCTCCACGAGGGCGACCTGCTCCTCGGAGCGGCCGGTCAGGCGCAGGTAGTCGAGGGTGACCTCGTCGATCGGGAAGATCGCGGCGGTGGAGCCGAACTCGGGCGACATGTTGCCGATGGTGGCGCGGTTGGCCAGGGGCACGGAGCCGACGCCCTCGCCGTAGAACTCGACGAACTTGCCGACCACGCCGTGCTGGCGGAGCATCTCGGTGATGGTCAGCACCACGTCGGTCGCGGTGGCGCCGGACGGGATGCTGCCGGTCAGCTTGAAACCCACGACCCGCGGGATCAGCATGGACACGGGCTGGCCGAGCATCGCGGCCTCGGCCTCGATGCCGCCGACGCCCCAGCCGAGCACGCCCAGGCCGTTGACCATGGTGGTGTGCGAGTCGGTGCCGACGCAGGAGTCCGGGTAGGCGCGCAGCACGCCGTCGACCTCGCGGGTCATCACGGTGCGGGCCAGGTTCTCGATGTTGACCTGGTGGACGATGCCCATGCCCGGGGGGACGACCTTGAAGTCGTCGAAGGCGGTCTGGCCCCAGCGCAGGAACTTGTAGCGCTCGCCGTTGCGCTCGTACTCGATCTCCATGTTCCGCTCGATGGCGGCGTCGTTGCCGAAGGAGTCGATCTGCACGGAGTGGTCGATCACGAGCTCGGCCGGGGAGAGCGGGTTCACGCGCTCCGGGTCGCCGCCCAGGTCCTGGATGGCCTCACGCATGGTGGCCAGGTCCACGACGCAGGGCACGCCGGTGAAGTCCTGCATGATCACGCGCGCCGGCGTGAACTGGATCTCGGTGTCCGGCTGGGCGTTCGGGTCCCAGGCGGCCAGGGCCTTGATCTGGTCGGCGGTCACGTTGGCGCCGTCCTCGGTGCGCAGCAGGTTCTCCAGCAGCACCTTCAGGGAGTAGGGCAGCTTCTGCGCCCCCTCGACCTTGTTCAGACGGAAAATCTCATACTCGGCTCCCTTGACGTCCAGGACGCCCTTGGAGCCGAAGCTGTCGACGGTGGTCACGAGAGGACTCCTCTTCCCGCCCGGTTTCCTCCGGGCGCTCGTCCAGTGGGGGGTGGTCACCCGCGGCCGCGGACCGCGCGCCGTCCGGGACGGGCGTCGTCTGCGTCACAGGTGCCGCACTGTGTCCCAGGGTACCGCGCCGGTCGCGTGTGACGCGGGCATGGCGCGCGGCGGCCCGCAGGCCGCCGCGCGGGCGCCGGATCAGATCTCGACGACGGCCGGGGCCGGTGCGCTCTGGGCGGCCGGCACCAGCACGGTGACCGACTCGAGGTGGTGGGTGTCCGGGTAGAGGTCGAACACGCGGGCGCGCTCCACCTCGTAGCCGCCGTCGCGCAGCCACGCCAGGTCGCGGGCGAACGAGGCGGGGTCGCACGAGACGTACACGATGCGGCCCGGCTCGAGCGCGAGGATGCGCTCGATCGCCCGCCGCCCCGCGCCGGCCCGCGGCGGGTCCAGGACCACGGTGTCCAGCGCGACCCCGCCGAGGCCGCCGTCGGCCACGGGGCGCTCGGGGTACTTCAGCCAGCTGCCGAGCACCTTGTCCGTGGGGCCGTTGAGCACCGAGGCCTGCGGCTGCTCGTGCAGGTTGCGGCGGGCGTCCTTCGAGGCCTGACGGGAGGCCTCCACCGAGTACACGCGGCCCTCGGGTCCCACGGCGTCCGCCAGGTACGCGCTGAACAGGCCGGCGCCGCCGTAGAGGTCGGCCACGACCTGGCCCGGCTCGACTCGGGCGTCCTCGAGCACCGCGTCCACGAGGGTGGCCGGGGCGTGCTGGTGGACCTGCCAGAAGCCGTCACCCGTGACGCGGAAGCGCTTGGTGCCGCCGCGCTCGGACTCCACGGTCTCCTCGACCCAGGTCTTCCCGGTGATGCGCTCGACCTTGACCGGCTGGAACTGCTTCGGGCCGGGCAGGGCCAGGCCGGCGGAGACGTCCACGCCGCACGCGTTGGCGGCCTGGCGGATCCGGGTGCGCAGCCGGCCGAGCTTGACCTCGTCCGCCCGCGTCTGCGGGGTGGGCGTCACCAGCACGAGGGGGCGGGAGCCGGAGGCCGGCGTCGCGACGTCCACGCGGGCGGCTCCGGTGAAGTCCCAGTCCCACAGGGCGAGCGCATCGAGGGCCGGCACGCCGAGCGGCATGTTGCGCACGGGCAGGAGGGTCGCCGAACGGTAGGCGTGCATCGCGATGTGCCCCTGGGGGGTCACCGCGAACGCGTTCCGGGTCCGCCAGCGCTGGCCGGTGGGCTCGTCCTCGGAGCCGGCGAAGCACACCTCCGGCTCCACCGCGAGGTCGGCGATGCGGTGCACCGTGTCCCGGAAGACCTGGGCCTTGAGCCGGCGCTGGTGCGGGACCACGATGTGGCCGAACTCGGCGCCGCCCACGGGCGGGCGACCCGAGGCGTGGGCGCGCAGCATGTCCGCGAGCTTCCACTGGTGGATGCGGCGGAACTCGGAGGGCCGCAGCACCTCCACGACGTCGCCGCGCCAGAAGCGGGCCCCGTCCTCGGCCTCGGTCAGGGCCACCCGGACCTTCTCGCCGGGCACGGCGTGGCGCACGAAGACGACCCGCCCCTCGTGCCGGGCCACGCAGTGGCCGCCGTGGGCCATGGCCCCGACCTCCACCTCGATGGTCCTCCCGATCCCGGTGACGTCTGTGGACGTGTCGACGACTGCCATGTCTGGCTCCTCTCGCATCGCAGCGCGCTTCAGGTCTTGCCCTGAGCATCGACTGGTCAGATCATCATCATCCTTGCAGACCGATGCGGCTGTGTCGCCTCGATCGTGGGCGCGCCGTCGGACGGCGTCATCCGCCGCTCCCCGGGGGCGCCGGGGCGGTCAAGAGCCCTGGCCCTCGTGGACCTGCCACGGCACCGAGCCCACCATCACGCCCGGCTCCCGCTGCAGTCGCCGCGTCTGACGGGTGGCGGTCCGGTTGTGCAGGAGCGTGCGCCAGCCCGGCCGGACCACGTACTCCGGGATGAACACCATGGTCAGGTCCCGCGGGGAGCGGCGTCGGTGCTCGCGCACATGCCGCACCAGGGGGGCCACCGTGTCGCGGTAGGGCGAGGCGATCACGGTGAGCGACATCGGCAGGCCGGCACGCTCCCAGGCGTCGATCACCTCCAGGGTGGCGGCGCGCTCGGCGTCCACGACGACGGCCTCGAGGGAGGACGGCCGCGACGCGCGGGCGTAGGCCAGCGCCCGCAGCGCCGGCCGGTCCAGCGTGGTCACGACGACCACCACGTGGACCCGCGAGGGCAGGGCCCGCGCGTCGTCCTGGGGGTCCGGTGCGAGCTCGCGGTCCACGTCCGAGTAGTGGCGGCGGATCCGCCCCATCACCAGCGAGCCGAGCACGATCGCCAGCAGCGCCACCCACGCGCCCTGCGTGAAGCGGGTGACCAGGACGACGACGCCCGCCAGCGCCGTGACCACCCAGGCCACCGCCGTGATGATCAGGCGCAGCCGGACGGCCGCCCGGGCCCGGGCGCCCGGTGTGTGCACGAGCCGGCGGCGCCACAGCCGCAGCATGCCGGCCTGCGCGAGCGTGAAGGCCAGCAGCACGCCGATGACGTAGAGCTGCACGAGCAGGGCGGTCCGGGCCTCGAAGAACAGCACGAGTGAGAGGGCCACGGCCCCCATCCCGAGGACACTCCACGTGTGCACGAGCCGGTCGCTGCGGACCCTCAGCTGCCGGGGCAGGTAGCCGTCCTCGGCCACGCGCGCGGCCAGGGCGGGGAACGAGCGGAACGCCGACTTGGCAGCGAACAGCAGGAGCAGGGCGGTGGCCGCGATGGTGGCGACGGACAGGACGCTGCCCGGGCCGTACACGGTGTCCGCGAGCTGGGCGAGCACGGGGGCGGGGGCGCGGTCGGGCGTGACCTCCCCGCCCGCGGCGTCCCGGAGGTTCTCCAGCTCCAGCCCGACGACGACGCCGGTGCGCTGGGCCAGATGCATGACGCCCACGGTCAGCGCGCCGAGGGTGAGGGCCATCACGGTGAGCACCCACCGCACCGTGGGCACGGCCGGCCGGGCCATCAGGCGGGTGCTCGAGACCGGCACCTCGACGCCGGTGAGCAGCACCGATCCCGCGCTGAACGCGCGCAGGGCGAGCAGCGCCGTCGCCACGGTGCCGACGGTCCCGCCGACCCCGGCGCCCTCCTGCGTCCACCCGGCCGTCGGCGCCGCGCCGAGCAGCCCACGGCCCTCCTGCCACAGACCCGCCAGGACGAGCAGCGCGGTCAGGGCGACGAACACGCTCACGAGCACGGGCAGCACCCACCGGGACAGCCGCACCCCGCGGAGCGCGGCCAGCAGCACGCCCACGAGCGCGGCCGAGGCCACCAGCACGCGGCTGCCGACGGTGAGTCCGGGGGCCAGCGCCGCCACGAAGTGGGCGAAGGCGGCCACGGAGACCGCGGCGGTGAACACGAAGTCCAGCAGGAGCGCGGCCGAGGCGACGACGCCGGCCCTCGGGCCGAACTTCGTGCCGGCCATGTGGTAGATGCCGCCGTGCGGAACGGCGGCGACCGCGGCGCGGAAGGACACGACGATGAGCAGCATCACCGCGACGACGGCCCAGCCGACGGCGGGTCCGAGCGCGAGCGCGGACGTGCCGGCGGCGACCAGGGTGAGGATGATCTCGTCCGGGGCGTAGGCGAGGGAGGACAGGGCGTTCGACGACGTCACAGGCAGCGCCCGCCACCGGTTCATGCGGGGCTCGTCGGCGGCGTGCGACGTCACGGGGCGACCGAGGAGGCCGCGGCGCAGGAGGGAGGACAGCGTGGCCACCGCACCACGGTACTCCCGCCGGGCCCGGGTGCTGGGGCGACGCGGATACTCCCGGACGTGCCCGCCGGATGCGAGGATGGAGCCCGCGTCGGCTCCCCGGCGCACGGAGCACCGCACGAGAGGCAGGGACGGGCATGGCCCACTACGTGATCGTCGGCGGCGGACGGGTGGGCACCCGGCTGGCGGCCGCGCTGGACGCGGCCGGTCACGGCGTCGCCCTCGTGGACCGCGACCCGCGGACCGTGGAGGGGCTGGCCCCCGGCTTCTCCGGCGAGCTCGTGGCCGGCGTGGGCTTCGACCGCTCCGCGCTGCGCGCCGCCGGCATCGACCGCGCGCAGGGCCTGGCGGCCGTGACCGCGGACGACAACACGAACATCATCGCCGCCCGCGTGGCCCGCGAGACCTTCCACGTGGACCACGTGGTGGCGCGCATCTACGACGCCGACCGGGCCCGGCTGTACCAGCGCCTGGGCATCCCCACGGTCGCCTCGATCCAGTGGACGGCCGACCAGGTGCTGCACCGGCTGCTGCCGGCCGGCACCGCCGCCGCGGAGCACCGCGACGCCTCCGGCCGGCTGCTCGTGACCGAGCTGGTCCCCCACTCCTCGTGGTGGGGCCGCCGGCTGAGCGACGTCGAGTCCACGGTGGGGATGCGCATCGCCTACCTCACCCGGCTCGGCGACGGCCAGCTGCCCCGGCCGGGCGACCGCCTGCAGGAGGGCGACGTGCTGCACGCCGTCTACCCGGTGGACCGCCGGGACCGGGTGGAGGCCGCCCTGCAGGGCGAGGCACGCGTGCCGGACGGCGCGGACGAGGACGAGGAGGGACGGGCATGAGGGCTGTCATCGCCGGAGCGGGCGCCGTGGGCGCCTCCATCGCGCGGGAGCTGCACGCGCACGGCCACGAGGTGGTCGTCGTCGAGGCGCGCACGGACGCGGCCCGCAAGGCCGACGTCGGCGGCGCACGCCTCGTCCTCGGGGATGCGTGCGACCTGACCGTGCTCGAGCAGTGCGGCGCCCTGGAGGCGGACGTGCTCGTCGCGGCGACCGGCGACGACCGGGTCAACCTCGTGTGCTCCCTGCTGAGCCGCTCGGAGTTCGGCGTCGGCCGCACCGTGGCCCGCGTCAACAACCCGCTCAACGACTGGCTCTTCGACGAGTCGTGGGGCGTGGACGTGGCCGTGTCCACCCCCTCGATCATGACGGCGCTCGTGGAGGAGGCCGTGGAGACCGGGGACCTCGTGCGCCTGCTCAGGCTGGAGGCCGGCGGCGCGGCGCTGTCCGAGTTCCGGGTCCCGGCGGAGCACTGGCTCGAGGGCCGGCGCATCGGCACCGTGTCCTGGCCGCAGGAGGCTCCGCTCGTGGCGGTCGTGCGCGACGGTGCCCCCCGGCAGGCGTCGGCGGACGAGGTCCTGGAGGTGGGCGACGAGCTCTTCTTCCTGGCCGCCGGCTCCGCCGAGCCGGCCCTGCGTCGCCTCCTCGTCGGCGAGGGCCGCGCTCAGGGGCGCTCGGAGGCGGCGGAGTCCGCCGACACGCCGTCGTCCTGACCGGGCGAGCTGACGGACCAGGCGAGCCAGAGCCCCAGGGCATAGAGCGGCAGGCCCATCACCAGGCGGGCCACCCCGAGCGCGGTGACGGCGTCCCCGAGGTAGAGGGGCACCTGCACCGCCAGGCGCAGCGCGAACACGGCCACGAGGATCCAGGTGGCCGCGGCGTAGGCGCGGCGCCGAGGCCGGTGGGCCCGCCAGCGGGTGCCCTCGGCGCGCACGAGGCCGAGCACCAGGCCCGCCGCGGGCCAGCCCACGAGGGCGGACACCGCGAACGCGAGGCCGTAGGCGGCGTTGGTGACGAAGCCCCACAGGTAGTAGTCGCGGGCCTGGCCGGTGGTCAGGGAGACCACGACGGACAGGACGACGACGGCGAGGCCGGCCAGCACCTGGACCGGCGACTGGCGCTGGACGAGGCGCGCGACGCCCAGCACGAGAGCGACCGCGACGGCGGCCACGCCGGAGGGCCACACCTGCTGGGTGGCGACGTAGCCGACCATGTAGACGAGGGTGGGCAGGGAGGCCTCGACGATGCCGCGCCAGCCACCGACGCTGCCCAGCGCGTCGAGGCGGCCGCGCTCGTCCAGGCGGGCTCGAGACGGCAGGGGGCCGGCCCCGTCCGGGGCGGCGGTGACGGGGCCACGCGGCTCGGTCATGGGCTCTCCTCTCGGGGCCGTGCTCAGAGCGTGGCCTCGGGCGCGTCGACCAGGTCGAACTCGGGGTTGTGCAGGGTGGGCACGCCGTCCATCTGGGTGACGCGGCCGCGGACCGTCAGCCACTCCCCCGGCATGACGCCGGGCACGCGGCGCCGCCCGTGCCAGACCAGCTGCAGCGTCTCGGCGGGCGCCATGCTCCCGGGTGCGGGCAGGCGGTCGGCCAGGGCCGCGCGGAAGACGGTCGCCTCGTCCGCGCCGGGCAGCGTGACGGAGGCGATGACGCCGCGGCGCTCGATGCGGCCTGCGGCGCCGGTCGGGCGGGCCGCGACGGCGGGGCTCACCGGATCTCCGTGATCTCCGGACCGCGCTCGGGCAGCGCGGTGGTCTCCGGTGCCGCGCCGTCCCCCGGGCCGGCGGCGGTGTCCGCGAGCACGTCCCGGCCCTCGTCCGGGGCCGGGCGGCGACGCTGCAGCGGGCGCGCGTTGGGCGGCGGACGCAGGGGCAGCAGCTCGCGCGGCGGGAGCGGCTCGTCGCCCCGCACCACGACCAGGTCGGAGAACACCTGTTCCAGCGGCTCGGCGGCCTCCGGCTGGAAGGCGGCCTCGCCGTGGAACACGCCGCGCACGAACCAGCGCGGACCGTCCACGCCCACGAACCGGGCGACGTTCCACCCCGGCGAGCCGTCCGGCAGCGCCGCCGGCACGCGCGTGAGGATCTCGATGCCGAAGCGGCCGGTCTGCTCCTGCACGGTCGCGTGGGCCGTGGTCGACAGGGAGTCGTGCAGCTCGGCGCGCAGGTCGTCCCACAGACCCGTGCGGCGCGGGGCGCTGAACGCCTGGACCTGCAGCGCCGAGCGGCCGAGGCTGACGGTGGCGGCGACGATCCGCTTCGTCGCGTCCTCGACGTCGAGGCGCAGCTTCATGCCCTGGACCGCCCGCAGGCGCAGCGACCCCAGGTCGATCATGCCGGCGGGGTCCGGGCGGGTGGCGAGGTCGTGCGGGCCGACGTCGGCTGCCTCCGGCGCGGCGGCGATCTCGAGGTCGCGCTCCTCCAGCAGCTCGGCCGGCAGGCTGACCTGCTCGTGGCGCACGGTGCGGTTGCGTCCGAAGATCACGACGTCCTCCCAGGGGTGGTGTCGGCGGTGAAGCCGCCGGTCGAGCCGAAGCCGCCGGCCCCGCGCTCGGAGTCGGGCAGCGCGTCCACGGGCTCGAAGCGGGCCCGCACGACCGGCTGCAGCACGAGCTGGGCGATCCGGTCGCCGCGGCGCAGCACGATCGGCTCGGTCGGGTCCAGGTTGATCAGGGGCACCTTGATCTCGCCGCGGTAGCCGGCGTCGATGGTGCCGGGGGCGTTGACGACGCTCAGGCCGTGGCGGACCGCGAGGCCCGAGCGGGGGTGCACGAACCCCGCGTGGCCCTCCGGGATGGCCAGCGCCACGCCGGTCGGCACGAGGGCACGCTCACCCGGGGCCAGGGTCACGTCGACGGCGGTGCGCAGGTCCGCGCCCGCGTCGCCCGGCTGCGCGTAGGCGGGCGGGGCCAGGCCCGGATCGAGGGCGTGCAGGGGCACGGGCAGCTCGGCGGAGTCGGTCACGAGGCCCGACCCTACACGAGCACCCGTCGGCCCGGGGCCGCGTCGAGGCGGCCGGGCGGGCGCCCTTGCCGGTGCCGCGCGGCGGGACCGGAGTCCGGATGTGGGAAGCTGGGACCCATGCGTGATCCCCAGCAGCACCCCGTCGCCGATGCCTCCCGTCGCGCCCCCGAGGGCGCTGCGGCGGGACCCGATCCGGTCCTGTTCGAGGAGCGGTTGACGCCCTCCCCGGGGGTCTGGGCCGTGGCGCTCATGCTGGCGGCGCTGACGATCCTCGTGTTCGCGCCGATCGACCTCGGGGTGGGCATCGCGGCCGCCGTCGCGTTCTTCGCCGTCGAGGTCCTGATCCTGGTGGCCACCACCCCGCGCATCGTGGTGCGCGAACGCACCCTCCAGGTGGGCCGCGCCAGCATCGAACGGCACCACGTCGGTCAGGTCACGGGGTATCGCGGCGAGGACGCCCGGGCCCAGCGCGGCCCGCTGCTGCACGGGCTGGCCTTCGTGAACGTGCGCGGCTGGATCGCGCCCGTCGTGCGGATCCAGCTGACCGACGAGCGCGACCGCACGCCCTACTGGCTGACCAGCACCCGGCGTCCGGAGGAGCTGGTCGCGGCCCTCGGCGGGGCCATGGCCCGGCAGGAGGGGGCGGCCGAGGACCGCTGACCGCCCCGGCGGCGGGGGCTCAGCCCTCGCAGTCGCTGCAGTAGATCAGGCCGTTCTTCTCACGCGCGGCCTGCGAGCGATGGCGGACCAGGAAGCAGGAGGCGCAGGTGAACTCATCCGACTGGGCGGGCAGCACCCGCACCATCAGCTCTTCACCCGAGAGGTCGGCGCCAGGCAGCTCGAACCCCTCGGCGGCCTCCGCCTCGTCCTCGTCCACGACGGCGGACTGGGTGTCCGTGCGCCGTGCCTTCAGCTCCTCGATGGAGTTCTGGCTCAGCTCTTCCTCGTTCTTGCGAGGGGCGTCGTAGTCAGTGGCCATGGGGTTTCACGCTCCGCTGGTGGGGGACGGCACCGGGACCGGTGCCGGCACTGCGCGGACGGCGTCGTGGGCGGACCACGCGTCACCGGCCTGCGCCGTTGCGCGTAGATTGTGCACCATGGCCGAACCCGTGCCAAATGTTGACGGGCACGCTCGCCCAGGGCGGATTCCCGCGGCCGCTCGTCCCTCGCCCGGGCCGTGGTCTGCGGCCCGGCGGCTAGGATCGGGGCATGCCCGGCCGGGCGTCCACATGCCCGGTGACCAGAACACGATGTGGGAGGGACCACCGCCATGGCAGAGCTGCGACTGACCGGACCCACCGAGGACGGCGACGCGCTGCGCCTGTCGGGGCCCGAGGGTGAGGAGCACACGCTCGCCCTCTCCCCCTATCTGCGCCGGCTGGTCATCGAGGGCGCTGCGCCCGAGGCCGTGCGACCGGCCGAGGGCGGCCCCGCGGCCTGGCACGACATGACGGAGACGGACGTCCCCGGGACGGGCGACGAGGACGCCGAGGGACCGGTGGACGCGACGACGCAGGCCGACGATGCCGCGGAGGAGGGCGAGCGGGCTCCCGACGTGCCCTCCGGCCCGACCCGTCCGGACGAGGACCTCGCGCTCACCCCCCGCATCGACCCGCAGCCCGCGGCCGACGATGAGACCGCAGACGGCCCGACCCCGGCGCCGCTGACCGACCAGGAGTCCATCAAGGCCGCCGCGACCCACGAGGCCGAGCCCCTCACCCCCCGGGAGATCCAGCAGCGCATCCGTGCGGGCGCCTCCGTGGAGCAGGTCGCCCGGGAGAGCGGGAACGCGTTCTCGCGCATCCGCACCTACGGTCACCCCGTCCTGGCCGAGCGCGACTGGATCGCCCGACAGGCCCGCGCCGTCGAGGTCTGGGTCGGCGGGCCCGACCTCTACGCGGACCTCGTCCAGGACGGCGGCCCCACGACGCTCGGCGAGCTCGCCGCGCACCGACTCGCCGAGCTGGGCGTGGACGAGGCGAGCCTCGAGTGGGACGCGTGGCGCGAGGACCAGGCCGGCTGGACCGTGGCCGCCCGGTTCGCCGTGGCCGGCGCGAGGAGTCTGCCCACCCGCGAGGAGCCGCCGGCGCTCTGGACGTTCCGCCCGGCCGGACGCCACCTCGAACCCGAGAACGCCTGGGCCCGCGCCCTGTCCGAGGCGGAGGCCTGGGACCTGGTCCCCCGCGCCCCCGCGGCCGAACCGGTGACGGACGACGTGGACGCCGAGGACGCCGTGACCCCCGCGGGTGCGCACTCCCCGGCCGCCGACCGCGACGCCGATCTGCTGGAGATCCTGCGGGTGCGCCGGGGTCAGCGTGTGGGCGCGGACCTGGAGTCGGACGACGCGCTCGCGCACCTGATCGCTCGCGAGCACCAGGACCGGAGTCGGCGCGAGGCCGCCCAGGCGCCCGAGCGGCTCGCCCCGGTCGACGCCGAGGGGGCCCTGACGACCGCCGACGACGCCCCGGTCGTCGACGCGCCGGAACCGGCCGCCGAGACCGACCGCGCCGAGGACACTGCCGCAGACGTCGCGGACGCGGGTGTCGAGGACGAGGGGGCGGAGCCCGCGCCTCGCGAGCGTGCCGCGCGCCCTGCCATGCCGACCGTCACGCCGCGCCCCCGGGCCCGCTCGGCCGCTCGCCGCGCGTCCGTGCCCAGCTGGGACGAGATCGTCTTCGGCCGCAAGGGCGACTGACCCCGGCCCGGCCCCGGCCGCGGGGCGGGCTCAGCGGTGCCAGGTGAGCAGCGGGACCTCCCGCTCGGCGCGCGTGGGCGCGCCGTGCTGGCCCACCATCTCGAAGGCGTGCGGGGGCACCCGCCGGCCGTCGTAGAGGGCAAGATCCCCGTGCACGGCGACGAGCAGATCCCCGATGCGGGCACGGACCCGGTCCTCGACGACGGCGCCGAACCAGCCGGCGTCGACGGCCTCGTCCCGCGTGAGCACCCACGCGTGCGCCCCGTAGCGCTCGGCCCAGGTGCGCCGCACCCTCTCGCGCACGTCCGGACCCGCGTCGGACCGGAAGTGCAGCTGCACGAGGCGGGGCTCCCCCGCGGTGTGCGCGATCCCCTCGAGCAGCGCGGGGTCGGCGAGCTCCCCGGCCTCGTCCAGGGCGGCGTAGTCCACGCGGCGCGACGGCGGCACGTCGACCATGCCGTGGTCGCCGGTGGCGAGCACCACCGTCCCGGCGGGCACGCGGTCCACCAGGCGCCGCACCGCCGCGTCGATCTCCTCGAGGGCGTGCAGCCACCGTTCCGAGCCCACGCCGTCCCGGTGGCCGGCCTTGTCCAGCTCGTTGACGTAGAAGTAGACGAGCGTGGGCACGCGCGCGTCCTTCATCACGCGTTCGGCGGCCTGGGCGCGGGCGATCAGGGTGCGACCGGCCACGAACCGGCCGCCACGCAGCCCCGCCCGTGTCAGGGCCGAACGCTCGAAGGCGGGCAGCGAGACCGTGACGGCGTCCACGCCGGCCGCGGCGGCGCGCTCGAACACGGTGGGCTTCGGCTGCCACCCCACCGGGTCGGTGGCCTCGTCCCAGCCGCCCAGCTGATTGATCACCACGTCCCGGTCCGGGTCGAGCACGTCGTAGCCGGCCACGCCGTGCTCCCCGACGTCCAGCCCGGTGCCCAGGCTCGTGAGGGAGGCGGCCGTCGTGGTGGGCACGGCCACCTTGAGGACGCGGCCGCCGTCGGCCATCGCCGAGCGCAGCGTGGGGGCGTGGCCGCCGAAGCGCTTCAGCAGGGACCGTCCAAGGCCGTCCACCAGGGCGACGACCACGCGGCGGCCCGCCGGGACCGCGAGCGCGTTCTCACAGCCCGGGACACCGAGGGCGGCCGCGGCGGAGGTCAGGACGGAGCGCAGGGCACGGTCGGCGGGGACCACGCCCGCGGGGAGGGCGGGCCCCGTCACGTGGTGGCCGCCAGGTGGGCGCGGCGCAGGGCCCGGGCGAAGGCCAGGGCGCCGTCGACGGCCCCCTGCCCGTCGGCGTCGGCGGCGACGCGGATCACGAGGTCCTCGCGGGTGGCGGTGCCGGTGTAGCCGTGGTCGAGGTCGCACTGGGGGTCGGCGCAGCCGGCGGGCTGCAGGTCCAGTCGCTGGCCTCCGGCCCACATCAGCCCGAGGGTCATCTCGGCCACGGGGTCGGACGGCCGGAAGCGGGCGGGGTCGGCGTGGCCGGTGGTCAGGACCACGGAGCCGAGGGCGCGGACCGGGACCATCTCGGTGGAGACCTGGGCGAGGACCGCCTGGCCGGCCGGGTCGGCGGCGTGGTCGTCGAGGTGGACGGCCAGCAGGGTGTCCCCGGCGAGCACGAGGGCCGTGATGTGCCGGTGGATCTCCTCGTAGTCGAAGTGCGTGTCCACGTGGACGAGGTGCGCGTCCGGGGTGCGGCCTTCGAGCTCGACGGCGATGGCGTGCGCCACGAGGTCCGGGTAGAAGCCGGCGCGGACGAGCGAGGCGTCGAGGCCGCCGCTGCCGTCCAGGGTGCGGGCCTCGCGCTGCCGGCCCTCGGCCTCGGGGGCGTCGGGGCGGTGGTCGGGACGGCCGGGCTCGTGACTCCTGCGGAACGGGCTCATGTCCCCCATGCTACGGGTCCGGTGCCGGGCCGTCCGGGCCCGCTGTGGACGGCCCGGTCAGCGGCCGCGCAGCGCGCGCCGGGCCGAGTCGGTGCGGCGGGCCGCGTTGGCGACGTGCACCTCGGCCTGCAGCACCGTCACGCCCTCGGGGGCGGCCAGCACGGGCGCGAAGCGCAGGCGGGCGACCTGCGGCAGGTCGTCCTTGAGGACGCTGACGCGGCCCACGAGGTCCTCCAGCGCGGCGAGGTCGACGGAGGGCACCCCGCCGGTGCCGCGCAGCTTCACGGCGGCGCGGGGGGCGCGGACCATGCGGGCCACGTCCCGGTCCGTGAGCGGGGGCACGCGGTGCACCCAGTCCCCCAGCAGGTCCGTGGCGTCGCCGGCGATGCCGAAGGAGACCACGGGGCCCAGCAGCGGGTCCTCGAGCGCCGTGAGCATGCAGGCCTGCCCGGCGGGGGCCATGGCCTGGACCTCGAGCTCGCGCACGCCGAACGGCGCGAGCAGACGGCGCATGTGCTCGACGTTGCGGCGCAGGGAGTCGGCGTCCACCACGTTCAGGCGGACGCCGCCCAGGTCGAGTCGGTGCCGCAGGTGGGGGTCCACGGCCTTGAGCGCCACGGGGAAGCCGAGCCGCTCGGCGGCCGCCACGGCCTCGTCGGCGGTCTCGAACCGGGCCGAGGGCAGCACGGTGATCCCGTAGTGGCCCAGCAGCGTCTCGGTCTCCTCGTCGGAGAGCCGGACGAGTTCGGTGCCCTCGGCACGCGCGGCGGCCGCCTCCACGAGCTCCTCGGCCTCGTGCGGGTGCAGGCCGGTCGGTTCGAGCGGCTCGCCGACCTCCTGGCGGCGCCAGTGGACGTAGTCCGCGAGCGCGCCGAGCACGGTCATGGCCTGCTGCGGCGACGGGTAGAAGGGCAGACCGGGCTGCAGGGAGCCGGGCTCGGCGTCGTCACCCACGGGCCCGGTGGCGCCGAGCGTGGCGCCGCGGTAGCGCGGGGAGACGACGTCGGTCAGGCAGCCGAGCACGGGGATGCGGGCGTCCCGGGTCGCGTCCGCGAGGGCGTGGGCCAGCCGCTCCGGCTCGTCGTCCGCCTGGTGCAGGCCGAGGCGGGCCAGCACCACGACGGCGTCGGCCTGCTCGTGGCGGACGGCGTCCCGGACGGCGGAGACCAGCGTCTCGGCGGGCGGGGCGATGCCCTGTTCGCTGCCGACGAGGCCGACGGTGGCCGTGACCTCCAGCCCGGCCTCGGCCGCGGCGTCGCGGCCCAGCCGGTCCAGGGCGAGCGAGTCGGCCACGAGGACGACGCGGTGGCCCGTGGGCAGCGGCTGGCTGGCCACGGCCATGAGGATGTCGAGCATGGCCTCGTGCGTGTGGGCCTCGAGCACGCCGGTCTGGTCGAGCATCGAGTCCACGGCGCCCTCGGGGGCCTGGGTGGTGCGGGTCTCGTGGCCCGGGGGCAGGAAGCGCCCGGTGACGTCGGAGCGGACCACCACGACGGGCTTGGTGCGGGAGAGCCGCCGGGCGATGCGGGAGAACTTGCGTGGGTTGCCGAACGACTCGAGGTACACACCGACGGCGGCGGTGTGGGGGTCCGCCTCGAAGAACTGCATGGCGTCGTTGCCCGAGACGTCCGCACGGTTGCCGGCGCTGATCGAGGTGGAGATCCCCACCCCGCGGCGCTTGACGCCGGCGGAGACCATGGCGCCGACGGCGCCGGACTGGCTGAACAGCCCGACGGGGCCGCGCTGGGCCAGGCCCGGGGACGGGGAGGCGTTGAGGCGGATCGCGGGGTCGGTGCGGACCAGGCCGGCCGAGGCCGGGCCGATCACGCGCATGCCGTGGGCGCGGGCGAGGGAGACCAGGCGGCGCTGGGCCTCGAGCCCCTCGGCGCCGGCGTCGGCGTAGCCCGAGGTGAGGACCACGAGGCCCTGGGCCCCGGCCGCGGCGGCCTCGGGGATGAGGGCCTCGACCTCGTCGGCGGGCACAGCGACGACGACGAGGTCGACCGGCTCGCCGATGTCGGCCAGGGAGCGGTGGGCGGTGAGGCCCTGGACGTCCTCGGCGGCGCGGTTCACGGCGTGGACGGCTCCCGTGAAGCCCGCCTCGAGGACGTGGCGCAGCACGAGCGAGCCGACGGCCTGCGGATCGCGGGAGGCGCCGACGACGGCCACGGACGCGGGCTCGACCAGCTCGGCGACGCTGCGGGACTCGGCGCGGTGCTCGCGGGACTCGACGACGGCGCGCCACCGGGCGGTGGGGTCGATGGGGAACTCGACGGCCACGACGCCGTCCTCGAAGCGGCGAGTCACCTCGAAGCCGGACTCCTGGAACACCGAGAGCATCTTGCGGTTCTCGGGCAGGACCTCGGCGGTGAAGCGGCGGATGCCGTTCTCGCGGGCGGCCACGGCGAGGTGCTCCATGAGGATGGAGCCCAGTCCGCGGCCCTGCGCGGCGTCGGAGATGTTGAAGGCGACCTCCGCGGCGTCGGAGTCCCCGTAGCGGTCGTAGCGGCCCACGCCGAGCAATCGGCCGCCGCGGGTGATCACGAACGCCACCCGGTCCCGGTGGTCCACGTGGGTGAACCGGTCCAGGTCCTTGGCGCTCAGCTCGGACTTGTACGTGAAGTAGCGCAGGTAGATGGAGTTCTCGGACTGCCCGGCGTGCATGCGCTGCAGCTCGGCGGCGTCCTCGGGCGAGATGGGCCGCAGGTGGGCCGTCGCACCGTCACGGAGCACCACATCGGCCTCCCAGTGGGAGGGATATCCGCGGACGGCTTCGGTCTCACCCATAGGATCACTGTAGACAATCCCCGACGCCGTGAGGACTCCCCGACCACCATGATGGCCCGTTCATCCCGTTCCCGCCCCGCCGAGCAGGACGCCCCGCGCCCGCTGCCGCTGGAGCAGGAGAACATCGTCGACGTCGACGTCTCCGAGGAGATGGAGGCGTCCTTCCTCGAGTACGCCTACTCGGTGATCTACTCGCGCGCCCTGCCGGACGCGCGCGACGGCCTCAAGCCGGTGCAGCGGCGCATCCTCTACATGATGGCCCGCATGGGCCTGCGCCCGGACCGCGGCCACGTCAAGTCCGCCCGTGTGGTGGGCGAGGTGATGGGCAAGCTGCACCCCCACGGCGACGCCGCGATCTACGACGCGATGGTCCGCCTCGCCCAGCCGTTCTCCCTGCGCCTGCCCGTGGTGGACGGGCACGGCAACTTCGGCTCGCTCGACGACGGCCCCGCGGCCCCGCGCTACACGGAGGCCCGCATGGCCCCGGCCGCCCTGGCGCTCACCGCGGACCTCGACGAGGGCACCGTGGACTTCGTCCCCAACTACGACAACCAGCTCCAGCAGCCGGCCGTGCTGCCCGCCGCCTACCCCAACCTGCTCGTCAACGGCACCACCGGCATCGCCGTCGGCATGGCCACGAACATGGCCCCGCACAACCTGCGCGAGGTCGTGGCGGGCGCGCGCCACCTGCTCGCGGACCCCGAGGCGGACCTCGAGGCGATCATGGCCCACATCCCCGGCCCCGACCTCCCCTCGGGCGGCCGGATCGTGGGGCTCGACGGCGTCCGCGACGCCTACGCGACCGGCCGCGGCACGTTCCGCATGCGGGCCGCCGTCGCCGTGGAGCAGGTCTCCGCGCGTCGCACCGGCCTGGTCGTCACCGAGCTGCCGTACGGCGTGGGCCCCGAGAAGGTCATCGAGCGGATCAAGGCCGGCGTCGACGCGAAGAAGCTCAGCGGCATCGCCGACGTCGTGGACCTGACGGACCGCAAGAACGGGCTGCGCCTGCAAATCGAGCTCAAGTCCGGGTTCAACCCCCAGGCCGTGCTGGCCGCCCTGTACCGGCACACCCCGCTCGAGGAGACGTTCGGGATCAACAACGTCGCGCTCGTCGACGGCCAGCCGCAGACCCTGGGCCTGCTGCCCCTGCTGCGGGTCTACGTGGACCACCGTCTGGACGTGGTGCGGCGCCGCACGGGGCACCGCCTCGGCAAGCACCGCGATCGTCTCCACCTCGTCGAGGGCCTGCTGCTGGCGCTCGTGGACATCGACGAGGTCATCGAGATCATCCGTTCCTCGGACGACACGGCGGCCGCGCGCACCCGCCTCATGGGCGTCTTCGACCTCACTCAGGTGCAGGCCGATCACATCCTGGAGCTGCGGCTGCGCCAGCTGACGAAGTTCTCCCGCATCGAGCTGGAGGCCGAGCGCGACGAGCTGCAGGCCGCGATCGCCGAGCTCGAGGCGATCCTCGCCTCCGACGCGCGGCTGCGGGAGGTGGTCTCGGCCGAGCTGCAGGCCGTCGCCGACGAGCACGGCGACGACCGGCGCACGGTCCTGCTCGAGGCCGAGACCGCCGCGGCCCCCGCCGCCGGGCCCGCACCGTCCGGGCCGACCCCCGCCGGCGCCGCTGAGGCCGGGGCGGACCTGATGGTCCCGGACACGGCGTGCTGGGCCCTGCTCTCCACCTCCGGACGCCTGCTGCGCACCGCGGACCGCACGCCGATCGCCCCGCAGGGCCGGCGCCGCAAGCACGACGCCTTCGCCTCCGTGGTCCCGACGACGGCCCGCGGTGAGATCGGGGCCCTCACCTCCGCCGGCGCGCTGCACCGCCTCCAGGCGGTCGACCTGCCGGTGGCCGGCGAGCCGTCCGCGGCCCCCGCGATGACCGCGGCCGTCCCCGCCGCGGAGCTGGTGCCCCTGGCCAAGGGCGAGACGCTCGTGGCCCTGGTCCCCCTGGACGCCGTCCTGGCGCTGGGCACCGCCCACGGGGTCGTCAAGCGCGTCCGGCCGGAATGGCCCCTGAACCGCCAGGTCGTCGACGCCGTCGCCCTGAAGGACGGCGATGCGGTGGTCGGCGCCGCCCCCGCCCCGGACGAGGCCGACCAGCTCGTCTTCCTCACCCGCACCGGCCAGCTGCTGCGCTACGCCGCCTCCGCCGTGCGCCCCCAGGGCCCGGCCGGCGGCGGTGTCGCGGGCATCCGGCTGGCCGCCGGGGACACGGTGCTCGCGTTCGGGGTGGCCCCCGCCGCCTCCCTCACCGAGACCGGTGCGGACGCCGCGGCCCACCCGCGGCCCGCCGTCGTGGTGACCGTGACGGACGGCGAAGCGGACGTGCTGGGCTCCGCCCCGGGCTCCGTCAAGGTCACGCCGCTCGGGGAGTATCCGGCCAACGGCCGCGGCACCGGCGGCGTGCGCGCCCACCGGCTGCTCAAGGGCGAGAGCGGCCTCGAGCTCGGCTGGATCGGCGCCGCGCCCGCGCTCGCGGCCTCCCGGGCCGGCGTGGCCCGCGCGCTGCCGATCGAGTACGGGCGCCGGGACGGCTCGGGCGTGCCCGTGGACCAGCGCATCGAGGCCGTCGGCGCCGGCGCCTCCCCCGAACTCGTCTCGGTCCCGCCCGCCGAGGACGACGCCGTGGCCGTGTCCGCGGACTGACCCCGGTCCGGGGCGAGCCTGTTCGCCTCGGGCCGATCGACGCCCCGGATGGGCGCCCCGCC
>NZ_JASDCZ010000001.1:0-70532 GCF_030407635.1 Micrococcus sp. APC 4021 | reverse complement strand
TTCTGTTGCGCGGGGTGCACCCTATCGCGACGCCTATTCCTCCGGCCTGCCGTCGGCCGCTGTCCCGGTGAAGGATCGGCTTGCGGAACGTGAGCCTCACTCGCAGCGCCCTCTTGCCCGCGTGCTTGGAGGCCGCCACTGAGCTCCGACAGAACCCCGCCATATAGCGGCGCAAGCCACACATGACACCGGGCGGCACACCGAGCAGCCGCCACAAACGACCGATTTAGCCGTTACACGCCCGTGAGTCGGAGCATGACTGAGCCCATTGAGGCCGGAATGGGGGGCGAGGCCACTGTGCCGATTCTGATTCTTTGTCCACACCACCGCGGGGGCCGTTTCAGCGGCCCCCGCGGTGGTGTTGCCGAGGTGTGGACTCAAGCCGCGCGGGGCAACACTCCGCGCAAGACGTCGGTGAGGGTGACGACCCCAGTGAACCGGTTGTCCTGGGTTACTGCGGCCAGCTGGCGGCTGTTGCGGCGCATGGAGGCAAGTGCTTCGTGCAACGGTGTGGTGGAGGGCAGCGTCAGAGCCTGCTGGATAAGCGGCTGGATTGGCGCAGAAGGCTCCATCGTGAGGGTGTCCCGCACGTGGACGACGCCCGGAACGCTCTCAGGGGTATGGTCCGGCTGGACCAGGATACGCAAGTGCCCTGAGCACGCAGCGGCATTCTGGACCGCCTCGACGTCGGCGTCGGGGGCGACCTTGACCGGGTGCTGACCCTGGGGGAGGAGGTCCCCGAGAGTGAGGGTCTGAAGGTCCAGGGCACCGGCCAAGGCTTCATGGTTCTGCCGGTCCAGGGTGCCGGCGGCGGCGGAGTGCTCAACCAGCTGACGAATGGCCGCTGCGTCGTAGCCGCCCACGGCGGCTTGGTCCACGGGGGTGACGCCGCTGAGGGTCACCAGGCGGTTGGCCAGCCGGTTGGCCAGCAGCAGCAGGGGGCGAACGGTCCAGACGAAGGCGCGTGCGGGCACGGCCACGGCTTTGGCTGCGGTCTCGGGGTGGGCAATGGCCCAGGACTTGGGGGCCATCTCCCCGATGACCAGGTGAAGGAAGGTCACGGCCAGCAAGGACAGGACGAAGGAGGCGGTTCCGGCTGCCGCTGCGGGGATGCCCCAGTCCTCCAGGACGGGGCCGAGCCATGCGTCGACGGCCGGCTTGGTGATCGCCCCCAGGGCGAAGGTGCACAAGGTGATGCCCAACTGGGCTGCGGCGAGCATGAGGGTCAGCTCGTCGACTCCCTTGAGAGCGGCCCGCGCGGCGCGGCTGCGTCCTGCCTCGGCCTCTAGCCGGTGCCGGCGGGCGCCCAGCAGGGAGAACTCCATGATGACGAAGATCGCGCTGAGCACGATCAGCGCTGTGGTCACGAGCATGACGATCAGTGGACCGTGCATCATCGCTCCTCGTCCGTGGTGGCGTCGGGCTGGGCCTCGTGGGCGGCATGGCTGCCGGCGGTGTCAGAGCGGGGCACCTCGATGAGGTGGATCCGCAGTCGAGCCGGGACCCTGCGTTGGATGGAGAGGACCTCGACCTGCAGGTGGCGGTCGTAGACCTCCTCAGCCCCGAAGTCTCGTGGGTCCTCGGGCAGGTCGATCGTGATGACCTCGCCTTCCCGGGGCAGACGGCCCAGAGCGTCGATGGTCAGACCGGCGGCGGACTCGGCCTCGGTCACGGGCAGGGGGTGCCCGACGAGGCGCTCGAGCTCGTCCAGGTGGGCCTCTGCGCTCAGGACCCAGGAGTGCAGGCCTGTGGCGGTGATCTCCTCCTGGGGGTGCAGGTCGTGCTCGTCCGTGAGCTCGCCCACGAGCTCCTCCGCGAGGTCTTCCACTGTGAGCACGCCGACGAAGCCGCCGAACTCGTCCACGATGCACGCCATCTGCTGCCCTGAGCCGTCGAGCTCCCGGGCTGCGTCGGGCAGGGACATCATCGTGGGCAGCACCAGTGCAGGGCGCATCAGGGCGGACACGGGGGTGTCCGGGGCCATCCGGGTCTCACCGAGCAGGTCGGTGAGGTGGACTACCCCGAGCGGTTCGTGTTCGTTCGAGATCACCGGGTAGCGGGTGTGGCCGGTGGCCATCAGGTCGCGCACCTGAGCCAGGGAGGTCTGGGGCTGAACCTCGTCCACACGCGAGCGGGGCACCATCGCGTGCTGCACGTCCTGGTCTGGGAAGTCCAGCACCCGGTCGATCAGGACGGAGACCTCCGCGGGCAAGGATCCGGAAGCTCTGGAGTCCAGGGCAATGCGGTCCAGGTCCTCGGCGGAGGCGGTGCTGTCGACGTCGTGCACTGGCTCGATGCGCAGGAGCTTGAGCAGCACCTCGGCCGCCTTGTCGAAGACCCAGATGAGCCAGCCGAACAGGCCGAGGTAGATCTGTGTGGGCCGGGCCAGAGCGCGGGCCAGGGGCTCGGGGTTGGCGATGGCCAAATTCTTGGGGTACAGCTCGCCGATGATCATCTGCACCAGGGTGGCCACCACCAGTACGCCCAGCGTGGAGATGGCGATGACCACTTCAGAAGGCAGTGCGGTGCCGCCGAGCAACTCGGTCAGGGCCGCACCCACCATCGGCTCTGCCACGTAGCCCACCATGAGGCCTGTGACCGTGATCCCCAGCTGCGCGCCGGAGAGCATGAAGGAGGTGCGGCGAGTGACCTGCAGTGCGCGGGCGGCGGCGCGGTCGCCGGCCTTGGCGGCGGTCTGCAGGCGGACGCGGTCTACAGACATGTACGCGAATTCCTGGGCCACGAAGAAGCCGTTGGCGGCGATGATCGCCAGGATGATGAGGGATCCGAGGATCAGTGTCAGGACTGGATCCATGCCTGAGTCACCTCCCCACGAGGTGCAGGCGACCCCGCCAGCTGCGGGGTGGGGTGGGGGTGACGCTCGGACTGTCACCAGGGCAGGCGGCTGGGCCGTCGCTCATGTATTCAGGGGCTCCATAAGGGGTCGAATGAATAATGGCGGTACGCTACCACCGGTAATCGGTCTCAGGGCAAGATGGGGGTGTGGCCTCGCAGCCGGCATCCCGCCTCTGCCCGCCACGATGTCCCATCGGGTGTACCCGTGCGAGGCAATCGAAGGCGATTGCTGAGATGGGTATCTCAACGGCCGAGATGGCGCACAGGTTCGATGTCAGCCAGAAGATACCTTACCTGGCTTTTAATTAATCCTCGGGCGCATAGACTTAAAGTTGCATGAGAAATGTCCGCCAAATCTACTCGGCGTTTATCAAATGTTATTGACTCACATCGCCTGAATAGTTTGCCCGCTTGGTCAGGCCCATCGACCACTGGGGTATGCCGACGACCCGCGGTGGTGTGGATCTCCATCCGAGCGTTTCCATCCGTTGTTGATTCGGACGCTTTTCGAGGAAGCCGCGCGATCGGTCGTCAACCACTTGACCAGACCTTGGTTCATCCCATCATCCTCACTTGGGAAAATCGCAGAAATTGAAGAGAGGGTAATTTATTCTGCGTAAAAAGCGACATGGATTGTTGATGCAGCGGGGGGCTTTTCAGAACTCCGACAGTGATGTGGGCGTCTCGGCCTGCAAGACGGTTCCCCTGGAATCTGACTCTCGTGGAAGAAGGATGCATCCAGGTGCAGCGCGTGGCGAAGACCCCGCCGTCCCGTCCGTCACAATGACCGACTGCGGTCCGGGCTGGACTGGTCGGGTCGCTAGGTGTAGGAGGGCATGACGTTGTTGACTCGGGCCGGGGCCAACGAGGCCGGCGGGGCGTTCCCGCAGGAGGTATGAGGCCGATGGTAGTTGTAGTGGTTCACCCACACGGCCAGCGCCTCACGCCGAGCTGTCTCTGAGGTGTAGGGGCGGGCGTAGAGGACCTCATCGACCATCAGCCGGTTGTAGCGTTCGACCTTCCCGTTATGGCGCGGGGTGTAGGGGCGGATCCGGTGGTGCCGGCCCCCGAGCGAGACCACCTTGGCGGTGAAGTCCGCAGCCCGGTAGTTGTTTCCGTTGTCCGTGATCACCCGGTCCACGGTGATGCCGTGGGCGGCGAAGAACGCCCGCGCCCGGCAGTAGAAGCTCACGGTCGTGGCCGCCCGCTCGTCCTCCAACGCCTCGGTGTAGGCCAGGCGGGTGTACCCGTCGATCGCCGAGTGCAGGTAGGTGTAGCCGACCCGTCGGCCAGGCCCGCGTTTGGCTGCTCGCGCGTTCTCGGAGTCCCGTCCGTGAGCACGCCAGCCTCCCCCCTCGGGGATGCGTCCGATTTTCTTCACGTCCAGGTGCACCATGTGCCCCGGGCCGCGGGCGGTGATCTTCTGTGGTCGTTGGCGCAGGTCCTCACCCGTGGGCGCGAGGTCTCGCAACCGGGAGATGCCCAGCCGGTGCATCCACCTCCCCACGGTGCGCAAGCACAGCTGGTGGCCTTCGGAGACGAGGTGGTGATGGATGCGCCGGGCGGACCACTTCTCGGCCCGGCGCAGGGCCTCCAGCTCGGCCACGATCGCGGGGTCGAGCCGGGCAGGTGAGCGATGGGGCCGGCTCGACCGGTCTTGCAGTCCTGCCTCGCCTTCGGCGCGGTAGCGGGCGACCCAGGTGGCCACCGTGGGCCGACTGACGCGGAACTCGGCGGCCACGTGTGCCTGCGGGATCCCGTCGTGCAGGTGGCGGTGGACCATCCTGAGACGGCCGGTGGGGGTCAGGGGTGCGTTAGCGTGAGTCATGAGTGGGTCTTTTCGGGCAGGTGGGTGGTGTAGGAACTTCCATCCTGCGGCAGGGGCCCGCTCGTCTCATCTCAGCCCGTACCCCGTGGCAAGAACCTCATGACCCACAACAGCTAGGGTGGTCCCGTGAAGACCTTCGACGAGCTGTACGCGGAACTGACGCGCAAGGTGCAGGAGCGCCCCGAGGGCTCCGGCACCGTGGCCCAGATCGACGCCGGCGTCCATGCGATCGGCAAGAAGGTCGTCGAGGAGGCGGCCGAGGTCTGGATGGCCGCCGAGTACGAGTCGGATGAGGCCGCCGCCGAGGAGATCTCGCAGCTGCTGTACCACGTGCAGACCATGATGATCGCCCGCGGCATCAGCCTCGAGGACGTCTACCGCCACCTCTGAGGCCGCCGGCCCCGTTCCCCGCCCGCCCCACCGCACCCCGAGGAGACCGACGCGTGCTGCGCATCGCCGTGCCCAACAAGGGCGCCCTGTCCGAGTCCGCCCGTGAGATCCTGACCGAGGCCGGCTACCGGCAACGCCGGGACTCCCGCGAGCTCGTCCTCGTGGACCCCGAGAACAACGTCGAGTTCTTCTACCTGCGTCCCCGGGACATCGCCGTGTACGTCGGCCAGGGCACCCTCGACGTCGGCCTGACCGGCCGCGACCTGTTCTGCGACGCGCAGGTGGGGGACACCGCCGAGGAGATCATGGCGCTCGGCTTCGGCCGCTCCGTGTTCCGTCTCGCCGCCCCCGTCGGCTCCTTCACCTCCGCCGAGCAGCTCGCCGGCAAGCGCATCGCCACGAGCTACGACGGCCTGCTCTCCGACTACCTGGCCCGCACCGGCCTGGACGCCACGGTGGTGCACCTCGACGGCGCCGTGGAGTCCTCCGTCAAGCTCGGCGTGGCGGACGCGATCGCCGACGTCGTGGAGACCGGCAGCACCCTGCGCGCCGCCAGCATGGAGGTCTTCGGCGAGCCCATCCTCGACTCGGAGGCCGTGCTGATCGGCCGCGCGGGGGAGCGCCCCGAGGGCCTCGACGTGTTGCTGCGCCGCCTCAAGGGCGTGCTCGTGGCCCGCCGGTGGGTCATGATCGACTACGACATCCGTCGTGACCTGCTGGAGGCGGCCACCGCGGTCACCCCGGGGCTGGAGTCACCGACGGTCTCCCCGCTGCGGGACGAGACGATGGTCGCCGTGCGCTCCATGGTCCGCAAGCCGGACGCCAACCGCGTCATGGACGAGCTGTACGCCCTGGGCGCCCGCGGCATCCTGATCTCCGCGATCCACGCGATCCGCCTCTGACGGCCCGCGCCGTCCCGCCCGAGCCCCCCGAGACGAAGGAGCCGACGTGAGCCTCGCCGTGCGTGTCATCCCCTGCCTGGACGTGGACGCCGGGCGTGTGGTCAAGGGCGTGAACTTCGAGAACCTGCGCGACGCGGGCGACCCGGTCGAGCTCGCCCGCCGCTACAACGCCGCCGGCGCCGACGAGATCACGTTCCTCGACGTCACCGCCTCCACCTCGGACCGCGCCACGACCTACGACGTCGTGACCCGCACGGCCGAGGAGGTCTTCATCCCGCTGACCGTGGGCGGCGGCGTACGCACCGTCGAGGACGTGGACCGGCTGCTGCGCACGGGGGCGGACAAGGTCTCCGTCAACACCGCCGCCGTGGCCCGGCCCGAGCTGATCACGGAGATCACCCGCCGCTTCGGGTCCCAGGTCCTCGTGCTCTCCCTCGACGCCCGGCGCACGGAGGACCCGGGCTGCGCCTCCGGCTATGAGGTCACCACCCACGGCGGACGCCGCGGCACCGGCATCGACGCCGTCGCCTGGTGCCGTGAGGCCTCCGAGCGCGGCGTGGGGGAGATCCTGCTCAACTCGATCGACGCGGACGGCACCCGCGAGGGCTTCGACCTGGAGATGATCCGGGACGTGCGCGCCGTGACGCGCGTGCCGCTGATCGCCTCCGGCGGCGCCGGCGAGCCCGAGCACTTCCCGCCCGCCGTCGCGGCCGGTGCGGACGCGGTGCTCGCCGCCTCCCTGTTCCACTTCGGCCCGGACGACATGCTCGCCCGCGTCAAGGACGCCCTGCGGCAGGCGGGGCACACCGTCCGCTGACCCCGGCGGCCACGCCCCGCTCCGGCTCCCTAGATGTTGTGGGTCATGAGGTTCTTGCCACGAGGCGCCGGCTGAGATGAGACGAGTGGGCCCCGCCCCGCAGGATGGAAGTTCCTACACCACCCACCTGCCAGAAGAGACCCACTCATGACTCACGCTAACGCACCCCTGACCCCGACCGGCCGACTCAGGATGGTCCACCGCCACCTGCACGACGGGATCCCGCAAGCACACGTGGCAGCCGAGTTCCGCGTGAGCCGGCCCACGGTGGCCACCTGGGTCGCCCGCTACCGCGCCCAGGGAGAAGCCGGCCTTCAGGACCTGCCCAGCCGGCCGCACCGTTCACCTGCCCAGCTCGATCCGGTCTTGGTCGCCCAGATCCACGCCCTGCGGCGGGAGCGCAAGTGGTCCGCACGGCGCATCCATCACCACCTCGCCTCCGAAGGCCACCAGGTGTGTCTTCGTACCGTGGGACGGTGGCTGCACCGACTCGGGATCTCCCGCCTACGGGACCTGACCCCGGCCGGAGAAGACCTGCGCCAACGACCCCAGAAGATCACCGCGAGAGGGCCGGGGCACATGGTGCACCTGGACGTGAAGAAGATCGGGCGCATCCCCGAGGGGGGCGGCTGGCGTGCTCACGGCCGGGACTCCGAGAACGCGCGAGCAGCCAAGCGCGGGCCTGGCCGACGGGTCGGCTACACCTACCTGCACTCGGCGATCGACGGGTTCACCCGCCTGGCCTACACCGAGGCGTTGGAGGACGAGAAAGCGGTGACCACGATCGGGTTCTTCTGCCGGGCGCGGGCGTTCTTCGCCGCCCACGGCATCACCGTGGACCGGGTGATCACGGACAACGGCAACAACTACCGGGCCGTGGACTTCACCCGGAAGGTGGTCTCGCTCGGGGGCCGGCACCACCGGATCCGCCCATACACCCCGCGCCATAACGGGAAGGTCGAACGGTACAACCGGCTGATGGTCGATGAGGTCCTCTACGCCCGCCCGTACTCCTCAGAGCAAGCTCGGCGTGAGGCCCTGCAGGTGTGGGTGAACCACTACAACTACCATCGGCCTCATACCTCCTGCGGAGACGCTCCTCCGGCCTCACTGGCACCGACCCGAGTCAACAACGTCATGCCCTCCTACACCTAGACTGGACCTCCATGAGCATCTCCCCGCCCGACGACCTCGTGGCCACCGTGACCTTCGACGACCGGGGCCTGGTGCCCGCCATCGCCCAGCAGGAGGGCACCGGCGAGGTGCTCATGATGGCGTGGATGAACGCGGAGTCCCTGCGCGCGACGCTCGAGACCGGCTGGGCCACCTACTGGTCCCGCTCGCGCGGCGAGCTGTGGCGCAAGGGGGAGACCTCGGGCCACCTGCAGCGGGTGCGCGCGGTCCACGCGGACTGCGACGGCGACACCCTGCTGCTCACCGTGGACCAGACCGGCCCCGCCTGCCACACGGGCACCCGCACCTGCTTCACCGGCCGCGAGCTCGTCATGCCGCCGGCCGCCGTCGACCCCGAGGAGGCCGCCCGATGACCGCCGCCACCACTCCCTCCCGTGCGGAGTTCCTGCGTCTGGCGGACACCGCCCGCGTGATCCCCGTGGTCCGCACGGTGCTGGCGGACGGCCTCACGCCGCTGGCGATCCATCGGCGCCTGGCTGGCTCCCGCCCCGGCACCTTCCTGATGGAGTCCGCCACCCCGGGGGCGGCCTGGTCCCGGTACAGCTTCATCGGGGCCGGCTCCGCCGTCACCCTGACCTCGCGGGACGGCGAGGCGCATTGGCAGGGCACCCCGCCCGAGGGGCTGCCCACGCAGGGCCGAGCCCTGGACGTGCTCGCGGCGTGCCTGCGCCTGCTGCGCACGGACGTGCGCGCCGAGGTCGGAGGCGTTCTGCCGCACCTCGTCTCCGGCATGGCCGGCTTCCTGGGGTGGAACACGGTCCGCGCGTGGGAGCGCCTGCCGCACCCGCCCGAGGACCACCTCGGCCTGCCCGACCTCGCGATGAACCTCGTCACCGACCTGGCCGTGCACGATGCCCTCGACGGCACCGTGACGCTGATCGCCAACGCGGTGAACGGCAACGGCCTGGCCACCGGTGCGGACCGCGCCTACGACGACGCGCTCGCCCGCCTGGACGCGATGGCCGAGCGCCTGGCCGCCCCGGCCGCGGACCCGGTCAGCGACGTCCCGCGCCGCTGGCTCGAGGCGGACGCGGACGAGGTCGCCGCCCAGGCCGAGGACCGGTGGGGTGCCGAAGGCTTCCGCGAGGCTGTCGCGAAGGCCCAGCGGGCGATCCGCGACGGCGACGTGTTCCAGGCCGTCGTCTCCCGCCGTCTCTCGGTCACCACGGACGCCACCGGTCTGGACGTGTACCGCGTCCTGCGCACGGTGAACCCGAGCCCCTACATGTACCTCTTCTCCTTCGAGACCCCGGACGGGGAGCCGTACGAGATCGTGGGCTCCTCGCCCGAGGCGCTCGTGACCGTGCGGGACCGCCGCGTGGTCACCCATCCGATCGCCGGCTCACGGCGGCGCGGGGCCACCGAGAAGGACGACCGCCTCCTCGGCAAGGACCTGCTGGAGGACGAGAAGGAGCGGGCCGAACACCTCATGCTCGTGGACCTCTCCCGCAACGACCTCTCGCGCGTGTGCCGCCCCGGCACCGTCGAGGTCACCCAGTTCATGGAGCTCGAGGCGTTCAGCCACATCCTCCACCTGGTCTCGCATGTGGAGGGCCGCATGCGCGACGACGTCGACGCGCTCGACGTCCTCCGCGCCGCCTTCCCCGCTGGCACGCTGTCCGGTGCCCCGAAGCCCCGCGCCCTGCAGCTGCTGGACGAGTGGGAGCCGACCGAGCGCGGGCCCTACGGCGGCGTCGTCGGCTACTTCGACCTGGCGGGCAACATGGACATGGCGATCAACATCCGCTCGGCCACGCTGCACCGCGGCCAGGCACATGTGCAGGCCGGCGCCGGCATCGTCGCCGACTCCGATCCCGACGCCGAGACTGCCGAGACCGTCACCAAGGCGACGGCGCCGCTGCGGTCCGTGCTGACCGCGGGCGAGCTGGGGCAGGCGTGATGCGCCGCCGCACCGTGGTCCTCGCCGCGCTGGCCGCCGGCGCGCTCGTGCTGCTCACGGCGGGCCGCACCTGGGTGACCGCCACGGGCCTGTCCGGCGGGATCGCCTCCGAGGCGACGACGTCGGGCGGCGCCGCCGCGCCCGTCGCCACCGCCATGGCCCTGGTCGTGATGGCCGGTGCCCTCGCCCTGACCACCGCCCGGCGCCTCGGCGCCGTGATCGTCGGCGTGCTCATGGCGCTGGCCGGGGTCGTGATCGCCTCGACCTCGGTCACCGCCGCCCTGGATCCGGCGACGACGGCGGCCGCCGCGGTCGCCGACGCGACCGGGACCACCGCGCTCGCGCAGGACTACGCAGTGACGGCGTGGCCGTGGGTCGCGGCGGCCGGCGGCGTGCTCGCGGCGCTGTGCGGCGTCGTGGCGGCACTGGCGGGCCGTGGCTGGCGTTCGTCCCGGCGCTACGAGAAGGCGCCTGCGGCCTCCGAGCCCGGCCCGGCCGCCGCCGGGGAGCAGCCCGCGCAGTCCGCCCGCGAGGCGGCCCAGCGCCGGCGCGTGGACCAGATGGACGCGTGGGACGAGCTGTCCCGCGGCAACGACCCCACGTGAGTGCCCGTCTCTCGGACCGCCCCGCACCGCCCGGGTCGTCCCGGGTCACGCGGGCCCGGCCCCGTGCCCGCATGGCACAATGAGGGACAGTCGTCATGTACACCACGCACCAGTGAGGGACAGCCATGAGCCACACCGCGAACACCGCGCACACCGAGCCCACCACCCGTCGCGCCGCCCGCCGCGGCGCCGTCGAGGACGTCGTCGTCACCGAGGACGGCCTGGTGCTCAACGACCCGACCCACCTCGAGCTGCCCGGCCACGGCAACTCGCCCGGCGCGTGGGCCATGGTGGCGCTCGTGCTCGTCGGCTTCGTGGCCGGCTGCGTCGGCCTGCTCGCCGACTGGAGCGTCGTCGTCTGGATCGGCGTGGCCCTGATGGCCGTGGGCGTCGTCGTGGGCATCGTCGCCGGCAAGGCCGGCGCGGGTCGCGGCCAGCACGGTCACTGATCCGCGTGTCCGTCCTCCAGGAGATCATCGACGGCGTCCGCGAGGACCTCGAGCCTCGTCGCCGTGCCGTGCCCGAGGCGCGCCTGGCCGAGCTGGTGGCCGCCACCCCTGCGCCGCGCGACGCCCACGCGGCCCTGCACGGCGGACGCACCGACCCCGCGGGGATCCGGGTGATCTCCGAGGTGAAGCGGGCGAGCCCCTCCAAGGGCGCGCTCGCCGAGATCCCCGAGCCGGCCACCCTGGCCCGCGCGTACGAGCGCGGCGGCGCCAGCGCCGTCTCCGTGCTCACCGAGGCCCGCCGCTTCGGCGGCAGCCTGGCCGACCTGGACGCCGTGCGCGCCGCCGTCGATCTGCCGGTCCTGCGCAAGGACTTCACCGTCACCGAGTACCAGATCCACGAGGCCCGCGCCCACGGGGCCGACCTCGTCCTGCTGATCGTGGCCGCCCTCGACGACGCCGAGCTGGCCGGCTTCCTGCAGCTCACCGAGTCCCTGGGCATGCACGCCCTCGTGGAGGCCCACACGCCCGAGGAGATCGAGCGCGGCGTCGCCGCCGGCGCCCGCATCCTCGGCGTCAACGTGCGCAACCTCAAGACCCTCGACGTCGACCCGGCCCGCTACGCCGCGCTGGCCGACGGGCTGCCCGAGGACGTCGTCCGGGTCGCCGAGTCGGGCGTCGAGTCCGAGGAGCAGATCAAGGCCTACGCCGCCGCGGGCGCCGACGTCGTGCTCGTGGGCGAGGCCCTCGTGCGCCACGGCGCCCCCGAGGAGGCGCTGCGCGCGTTCCGCGCCGCCTCCCTCACCGTCCGCTGACCGAACCAGACCCGAGGAGCGTGGTCGCCATGAGCGCCGACCGTCCGAGCACCGAGCCCGCGATCGAGTTCGAGGGGCCCTATCAGGGTCAGGCCGGGCCCTACTTCGGCGACTACGGGGGGCAGTGGATGCCCGAGTCCCTCATGGCCGCGCTGCAGGAGCTCACCCGAACCTACGAGGAGGCGCGGCAGGACCCCGCCTTCGAGGCCGAGCTGCGGACCCTGTTCCGGGACTACGTGAACCGGCCCTCCCTGCTGAGCGAGGTGCCGCGGTTCGCCGCGGACACCCCCGGCGTGCGCATCTTCCTCAAGCGCGAGGACCTCAACCACACCGGCTCGCACAAGATCAACAACGTGATCGGCCAGGCGCTGCTCGCCCGTCGCATGGGCAAGACGCGCCTGATCGCGGAGACCGGCGCCGGTCAGCACGGCGTGGCCACGGCGACGGCGGCCGCGCTGTTCGGCATGGAGTGCACTGTGTACATGGGGGAGGAGGACACCCGCCGCCAGGCCCTGAACGTGGCCCGCATGCAGATGCTCGGCGCCGAGGTGGTCCCCGTGGCGATCGGCGCCCGCACCCTCAAGGACGCGATCAACGAGGCCCTGCGGGACTGGGTCGCCTCCGTGGACACCACGCATTACCTGATGGGCACGGTCACGGGCCCGCACCCGTTCCCCGCCATGGTGCGCTACTTCCACTCCGTGATCGGCGAAGAGGCCCGCGAGCAGATCCTGGCGCAGGCCGGCCGCCTGCCGGACGCCGTCGCGGCGTGCGTGGGCGGCGGGTCCAACGCGATGGGCCTGTTCCACGGCTTCCTCGACGACCCTGAGGTGGAGCTCTACGGCTTCGAGGCCGGGGGCGAGGGCCTCGAGACCGGCCGCCACGCCGCGTCCATCACGCTCGGACGCACCGGCGTGCTGCACGGCGCCCGCACGTACCTGATGCAGGACGAGGACGGGCAGACGATCGACTCCCACTCGATCTCCGCCGGCCTGGACTACCCGGCCGTCGGCCCGGAGCACGCCTTCCTGCACGACACGGGCCGCGCCGTCTACGAGCCGGTCTCGGACACCGAGTGCATGGACGCCTTCCTCCGGCTCACGCGCACCGAGGGCATCACGCCCGCCATCGAGTCGGCCCACGCCCTGGCCGGCGCGCTGCGCCTGGCCCGCCGCTGGGCGGACGAGGGCCTCGTGGGGCCGGACGCCCCGGAGGGTCAGGAGCGGATCATCATCGTGAACCTCTCCGGCCGCGGGGACAAGGACGTCGCCACCGCGGCGGCCTGGTTCGGCCTCGGCACGGCCACGGAGGAGAAGGACCCGCTCGAGGAGATGACCCCCGGAGAGGAGCAGTGACCGGCATGACCGTGCACTCCAAGACCGCCGCGGCCCTGGATGCCGCGAAGGCGGCCGGCCGCACCGGCCTCGTCGCCTTCCTGCCGGCCGGCTACCCGTCCGTGGACGAGTGCGTCGAGGCCGTCGTCGCCGCCGCGGACAACGGCGCCGATGTCATCGAGCTGGGCCTGCCCTACACGGACCCCGTGATGGACGGCCCCGTGATCCAGGCCGCGACCCAGGCCGCCCTGCAGGCGGGTTTCCACGTGGCCGACGTCTTCGACATCATCCGACGGGTGACCCAGCGCACTGACGCCGCGGTGCTGGTGATGACGTACTGGAACCTCGTGGACCGCATGGGCGTCGACGAGTTCGCGCGCCGCCTCGCCGAGGCCGGGGGCGCCGGTCTCGTCACCCCTGACCTCGTGCCCGAGGAGGCCGGCGCCTGGATGGAGGCCTCGGACCGTCACGGCCTGGACCGCGTGTTCCTCACCGCGCCCTCGTCCACGGACGAGCGGGTGCGCCTCACCGTCGACTCCTCCCGCGGCTTCGTGTACGCGGTGTCGGTCATGGGCGTCACCGGCACCCGCGACGCGGTGTCCACCGTCGCCGAGACCGTGGTCCGCCGGGCCCAGGATGCCGGGGCGGAGCACGTGTGCGTCGGCCTCGGCGTCTCCCAGGCGGCGCACGTCCGCGAGATCGGCGCCTACGCCGACGGCGCGATCGTCGGCACGGCCCTGGTGCGCGCGCTGACGGACGGCGGGCCGCAGGCCGTGGGCACGCTGACCCGCGAGCTCGCGGCCGGCACGGTCCGAGAGGGCTGAGGGTGACCGCCGCCCTGGCCCCGCTCGCCGCCTTCCCCGCCCCCGGGTGGGACGGGTTCCAGCTGGGCCCGGTGAAGATCCACGCGTACGCGCTGTGCATCATCCTGGGCATCGTCCTGGCCCTGTGGCTCGCCGAGCGCCGGTGGCGCGCCCGCGGCGGCCCCGAGGACCGCGTGCTCGACATCGCCCTGTGGGCCATCCCGTTCGGCTTCGTGGGCGGGCGGCTCTACCACGTGTTCTCCTCACCGGACCGGTACTTCGGGCCCGGCTTCGACGGCACGGGCGACCCGATCCAGATCCTGTACGTGTGGAACGGCGGACTCGGTATCTGGGGCGCGATCGCCCTCGGCGCCGTGGGCGCGTGGATCGCGTGCCGCCGCTACGGGCTGCGGCTGACGGCCTTCGGCGACGTCGTCGCGCCGGGCATCCTGCTGGCCCAGGCCATCGGCCGGTGGGGCAACTGGTTCAACCAGGAGCTCTTCGGCGGCCCGACGACCCTGCCCTGGGGGCTCGAGGTCGACCCGGCCAGCCCGAACTTCCCGGCCGGCTACGCCCCGGACACGCTGTTCCACCCCACGTTCCTCTACGAGTGCCTGTGGAACCTGGCCGGGGTCGCGCTGCTGCTCCTCGTGGACCGCGCGCTGCACCTGCGCCACGGCCTCATGCTGTGGTCCTACGTCGCCTGGTACACCGCGGGCCGCACGTGGATCGAGATGCTGCGCATCGACGACGCCGAGATGGTCACGCTCTTCGGCGTCACCCAGCGGCTCAACGTGTGGACGTCCCTGCTGGTGTTCGTCATCGCCCTCGCGTTCATCGTCGGGATCCTGCTGCGCCATCGCGGCGCGGCCGCCGGCCCCCACGCCCACCAGAGCGTGTGGCGCGCCGGGCACGCCCCCGAGGGCGACGACGGCGCCGCCGTCGCCGCGGGCCGCTCCGGGTCCCACGCCGTGGGCGCGGCGGAGGACGACGCCGTCCGGCGCTGACCCGCTCCCCGGCGCGCCCGCGAGGGGCGCCCGGGGCCCCGGTGTCCCACATGGTGGACATTCGGCGTGTCACAGAACGTCCGGTTCCGCACAGTGGGACGTCGCGCCCGGTAGCGTCTCTTCCACCTCGGGGCCGTCGGCCCCGAGCGTCGGGGCCAGCGCCGTCCCCGTCCGAGCCCCTGCTCTCCGGAAAGGACGGCACCATGCCCGTGGCATCCTCGCCCGCCTCGGCCCCCCGCGCGGGGGGACCGGTGGATCCCTTCGTCCGCTATGCGGACGTCCCCGCCGCCCAGGGCCTCTACGACCCGTCCCGGGAGACCGAGAACTGCGGCCTCGCCGTCATCGCCACCCTGCGGGGCACCCCGGGCCACGACATCGTCCAGCACGCGCTGACCGCCCTGCGCGCGCTCGAGCACCGCGGGGCGGTGGGCGCCGACGAGGGCACCGGCGACGGCGCCGGCCTGCTGACCCAGATCCCCGACGAGCTGTTCCGTGCCGTCGTCGACGCCGAGCTGCCCCCCGTGGGCGAGTACGTCGCCGGCACCGCCTTCCTGCCGCCCGTCGACGGCGAGCGCGCCGAGGCGAAGGAGGCCGTCGAGCGGCTGGCCGAGGAGGAGGGGCTGCAGGTCCTGGCGTGGCGCGAGGTGCCCACCGACCCCTCGGCCCTGGGCGTCGGCTCCCGGGCGGCCATGCCCGCGTTCGAGCAGCTGTTCCTGTCCCTGGCGGACGGTCAGGACGGCACCGAGCCGGGGCAGTCGCTGGACGTGCGGGCGTGGCGGGTGCGCCGCCGCGCCCAGTCCCGCGCCGGCGTCTATTTCCCCTCGCTCTCGTCCCAGACGATCGTCTACAAGGGCATGCTGACGACGGCCCAGCTGGAGCCGTTCTACCCGGACCTCTCCGACGAGCGGTTCACCACCCGGCTGGGCGTGGTCCACTCGCGGTTCTCCACCAACACGTTCCCCTCGTGGCCGCTGGCCCAGCCGTTCCGCACCATCGCGCACAACGGCGAGATCAACACGGTCAAGGGCAACCGCAACTGGATGCGCGCCCGTCAGGGCCAGCTCAAGCACCCGATGCTCGGCGAGGTCCCCGAGGACCTGTTCCCGCTGATCAGCCCCATCGGCTCGGACTCGGCCTCCTTCGACGAGGTCGCGGAGCTGCTCATGCTCTCCGGGCGCCCGCTCACCCAGGCGATCATGATGATGATCCCGGAGGCGTGGGAGAACCACGCGACCATGGACCCGGCCCGCCGCGCCTTCTACCAGTACCACTCCATGCTCATGGAGCCCTGGGACGGACCGGCCGCCGTCGCCTTCTCCGACGGCACCCAGGTGGGCGCCGTGCTGGACCGCAACGGCCTGCGCCCCGCCCGCTGGTGGGTCACCGACGACGGCCTCGTCGTCCTGGCCTCCGAGGTCGGCGTCGTGCCGATCGAGCCCTCGGCGGTGGTGCGCAAGGGGCGCGTGGCCCCGGGGCGCATGTTCCTCGTGGACACCGAGCAGGGCCGGATCATCGGCGACGACGAGATCAAGGCCGAGGTCGCCTCCGCCCAGCCGTGGGAGGACTGGGTGCGCCAGAACCTCCTGGACCTGGAGTCGCTCCCCGAGCGCGAGCACGTCCGCCACACCTCCGAGTCGATCCTGCAGCGTCAGCGCATCTTCGGGTACACCTCGGAGGAGCTGCGCATCCTCGTCGGGCCGATGGCCCAGACGGGCGCCGAGCCGCTCGGTGCGATGGGCACGGACACGCCCATCGCCGTCCTCGCCAAGCGGCCCCGGCTGCTCTTCGACTACTTCGTGCAGTCCTTCGCCCAGGTGACGAACCCGCCGCTCGACGCGATCCGCGAGGAGCAGGTGACCTCGATGCGCACCGCGATCGGCCCGCAGGGCAACGTGCTCTCCCTCGAGCAGGTGCGCACCCGCCAGGTCGACGTCCCGTTCCCCGTGATCGACAACGACCAGCTGGCCCGCATCCAGCACCTGCGCGACGCCGACGGCACCCGCCTGACCCTCAAGGTGAACGGCGTGTACCGGGTGGCCGGAGGCGTCGAGGAGCTCCGCGCCCAGCTGAAGGCGATCTGCGAGCAGGTCTCGGCCGCCGTCAACCGCGGCGTGGAGTACGTGGTGCTGTCCGACCGCGGCGCCACCGCCCAGTGGGCGCCGATCCCGTCCCTGCTGCTGACCTCCGCCGTGCACCACCACCTGCTGGCCTCGGCCAACCGCACCAAGAGCTCGCTGATCGTCGAGGCGGGCGACGTGCGCGAGGTCCACCATGTGGCCGTCCTGCTCGGCTACGGGGCCTCCGCGGTCAACCCGTACCTGGCCATGGAGTCCGCCGAGGAGCTCGTGCGCACGGGGGAGGTCTCGGGCGTCACCGCCGAGCAGGCCGTGGCGAACCTGATCAAGGCGCTCGGCAAGGGCGTCCAGAAGATCATGTCCAAAATGGGCATCTCCACGGTCGCCTCCTACACCGGCGCCCAGACGTTCGAGGCGCTCGGCCTGTCCCGGCGCTTCGTGGACCGCTACTTCGTGGGCACCACGAGCCCGCTCGACGGCGTGGGCATCGACGTCGTCGCCGCCGAGATCCAGGCGCGCCACGAGTTCGCGTATCCGCCGGACGGCAACGACATCAACCCGTACCGCGAGCTCGAGGTGGGCGGCGAGTACCAGTGGCGGCGCGAGGGCGCGCCGCACCTGTTCAACCCCGAGACCGTGTTCCGCCTCCAGCACTCCACGCGGGAGCGGCGCTACGACGTCTTCAAGGACTACACGCGTCGCGTGGACGACCAGGCGGAGGAGCTCATGACCCTGCGCGGGCTCATGCGCCTGCGTACGGGCGAGCGGCCGCCGGTGCCCGTCTCCGAGGTGGAGCCCGTCGAGTCGATCGTGCGCCGCTTCTCCACCGGCGCGATGTCCTACGGCTCCATCTCGCAGGAGGCGCACGAGACCCTCGCGATCGCCATGAACCGCCTCGGCGCCCGCTCGAACTCGGGCGAGGGCGGCGAGGACCCCGAGCGCCTGCTGGACCCGGAGCGCCGCTCGAAGATCAAGCAGATCGCCTCGGGCCGGTTCGGCGTCACCAGCCTGTACCTGGCCACCGCGACCGACCTGCAGATCAAGATGGCCCAGGGCGCCAAACCCGGCGAGGGCGGCCAGCTGATGGGGACCAAGGTGTACCCGTGGGTCGCCCGCACGCGGCACTCGACCCCGGGCGTCTCCCTGGTGTCGCCGCCGCCGCACCACGACATCTACTCGATCGAGGACCTGGCGCAGCTGATCCACGACCTCAAGCGGGCCAACCCGACCGCGCGGGTCCACGTCAAGCTCGTCTCCGAGTCCGGCGTGGGCACGGTGGCCGCGGGCGTCGCCAAGGCGCGCGCCGACGTCGTGCTCATCTCCGGCCACGACGGCGGAACGGGCGCCTCCCCGCTGAACTCCCTCAAGCACGCGGGCACCCCGTGGGAGATCGGCCTGGCCGAGGCGCAGCAGACGCTCATGCTCAACGGCCTGCGCGAGCGCGTCACCGTCCAGGTGGACGGGCAGCTCAAGACCGGCCGGGACGTCGTGATCGCCGCACTGCTCGGGGCCGAGGAGTTCGGCTTCGCGACCGCCCCGCTCGTGGTCTCCGGCTGCATCATGATGCGCGTGTGCCACCTGGACACGTGCCCCGTGGGCGTGGCCACCCAGAACCCCGAGCTGCGCGCGCGCTTCACGGGCAAGCCCGAGTTCGTCGTCAACTTCTTCGAGTTCATCGCGCAGGAGGTCCGCGAGCTGCTCTCGCAGCTGGGCTTCCGCACGCTCGACGAGGCGATCGGCCACCGCGAGCTGCTCGACGTGGACGCGGCCCTGCACCACTGGAAGTCCGAGGGCCTGGACCTCTCGGGCATCCTCGCGGACCCCTCCGTCGGCCGGCGTCCGGGCCACGAGGACGCGCCCATGCGCCGCACCACCGAGCAGGACCACGACCTCGCCTCCCACATCGACCACCGGTTCATCGCCCGGCTGGGGGACACGCTCACGACGGGCACGCCCGTCGTGATGGACGAGGCCGTCGTGAACACGGACCGGTCCGTGGGCACGCTGCTGGGCTACCACGTCACGAGCACGCGGCTCGCCGACGAGCTGGACGACGACACGATCACCGTGCGCCTGACGGGCGAGGCCGGCCAGTCCCTCGGCGCCTTCCTGCCCGCCGGCGTCACCCTGCGGCTCTCGGGCGACGCCAACGACTACGTCGGCAAGGGCCTGTCGGGGGGACGCGTGATCGTCCGCCCCGACGCCGAGGCCCCGTTCGTGGCCGAGGAGAACACCGTGGCCGGCAACGTGATCGGCTACGGCGCCACCTCGGGCCAGCTGTTCCTGCGCGGCCGCGTGGGGGAGCGGTTCCTCGTGCGCAACTCCGGCGCCACCGCGGTGGCCGAGGGCATCGGCGACCACGGCCTGGAGTACATGACCGGCGGTGAGGCGCTGATCCTCGGCGAGACCGGCCGCAACCTCGCCGCCGGCATGTCCGGCGGGCGGGCCTGGGTGCTGGACCTGGACCGGGAGGACCTGAACCCACTCGCCGTCCGCGAGGACGCCCTGATCCTCGAGGCGCCGTCCGCGCAGGACCGGCTGCGGATCGCCGAGCTGCTGGAGCTGCACCGCGCGGAGACGGGCTCCGCCGTCGCCGCCGCGCTGCTCGCCGACCTGCGGGCCGGCGGGGACGCCGCCGACGCCGCGTGGGACCGCTTCACGACCGTCCTGCCCCGGCAGTACGACCTCGTGCTGCGCACCCGTCAGGCCGCGACGGCCGAGGGACTCGACCCGGACGGGGAGGCCGTCTGGGACCGACTGCTGGAGGTGACCCGTGGCTGATCCGCGCGGATTCCTGAAGAACCGGGAGCGCGTCGAGCGCCCCACGCGTCCGGTGCCGGTGCGCATCATGGACTTCAAGGACGTGTACGTCCGCCAGGACGAGGCGATCGTGCGCACCCAGGCCGGCCGGTGCATGGACTGCGGCATCCCGTTCTGCCACTCCGGGTGCCCGCTGGGCAACCTCATCCCGGAGTGGAACGACCTGGTCCGGCGGGGACGCTGGGCCGAGGCCGCCGCGCGACTGCACTCGACCAACAACTTCCCCGAGGTCACCGGGCGGATCTGCCCCGCCCCGTGCGAGGACTCCTGCACCCTGGGCATCAACCAGCCCGCGGTCACCATCAAGCAGACCGAGGTGGCGATCGCGGAGCAGATCTTCGACAACGACTGGCTCGAGCCGGTCGTGCCGGCCCGCCTGAACGGCCACACCGTGGCCGTCGTCGGCTCGGGCCCGGCGGGACTGGCCGCGGCGCAGCAGCTCACCCGCGCCGGCTTCACCGTGGTGGTCTACGAGCGCGACGAGCGCCTCGGCGGCCTGCTGCGGCTGGGCATCCCGGACTTCAAGCTGGAGAAGGACGTCCTGGACCGGCGCCTGGCGCAGATGGAGGCCGAGGGCACCCGGTTCCGCACCGGCGTGGAGATCGGCGTCGACCTGCCCTGGGACCAGCTCAAGGCCCGCTTCGACGCCGTGATCGTGGCGACCGGCGCCCCCGTGGCCCGCGAGCTGCCCGTCCCCGGCCGCGGCCTCGACGGGATCCACCTCGCCATGGACTACCTCGTGCAGTCCAACCGCGCGGTCGCCGGCGACGAGGTCCCGGACCAGATCTCCGCCGAGGGGCGCCACGTGGTGATCCTCGGCGGCGGCGACACGGGCGCGGACTGCATCGGCACCGCGCACCGCCAGGGGGCGGCGTCCGTGACGACGCTGGCGATCGGCCAGCAGCTGCCGGTCGAGCGCCCCGTCCACCAGCCGTGGCCCACGATCCCCAAGGTCCACCAGCAGACCACGGCCGACGCCGAGGGCGGCGCCCGCGCGCACCTTGCCTCCACGGTCGAGTTCCTCGGCGACGAGCACGGCCGCGTGCGCGCCCTGCGCGTGGCGGAGACCGAGTACCGCGAGGACGGCACGCGCGGGCCCAAGGCGGGCACCGAGCGCGAGGTCCAGGCGGACCTGGTGCTGCTGGCGCTGGGCTTCACCGGCATCGAGGAGGGGCTGCTCACGCAGCAGCTCGGCGTGCACGTGACACGCGGGCTCGTGGCCCGGAAGGACGGGTACGAGACCGACGAGCCGGGCGTGTTCGCGTGCGGCGACGCCGGGCGCGGCGCCTCCCTGGTGGTCTGGGCCATCGCCGAGGGGCGTGCGTGCGCGCAGGAGGTCGACGAGTCGCTCGAGCGCTGGTCCCGACTGCCGCACCCCGTGGACCCGGACGACCGCGGCCTCGTCCTCGGCTGAGTCCTCCGTCTCATCTTCCGACGCCACGCGGGCCCGCCCTCCACCGAGGGCGGGCCCGCCCCCTATCGTGGGTCGCATGCGACACGCGAAGATCATCGCCACCTTTGGGCCCGCCACCGACTCCGACGAGACCACCCGCGCCATCATCCGCGCGGGGGCGGACGTCGTCCGCCTCAACATGAGCCACGGCGACCACGCGGTGCATGAGACGTCCTACGAGCGGGTGCGTCGGCTGAGCGTGGAGGAGCGGCGCCCGGTCGCGATCTTCGCGGACCTCCAGGGCCCCAAGATCCGCCTCGGCCGCTTCACCGACGGCCCGCATCTGCTCGAGAGGGGCGATCGGATCACCATCACCACCCGGGACGTGCCCGGGACCCGCGAGCTGGTCGGCACCACCCACAAGGGGCTGCCCGGGGACGTCGCCCCCGGTGACGTGCTCCTGGTGGACGACGGCAAGGTGCGCCTGCGCGCCGTCGAGGTCACGGACACGGACGTGCTGGCCGAGGTCGAGGTGCCGGGCATGGTCTCGGACAACAAGGGGATCAACCTGCCCGGCGTGGCGGTGAACGTGCCGGCCCTGTCCGAGAAGGACGAGCGGGACCTGCGCTGGGCGCTGCGCACCGGCGTGGACATGGTGGCGCTGTCCTTCGTGCGGGACGCCGCGGACGTGGACCGGGTGCACGAGATCATGGACGAGGAGGAGCGCCGGGTCCCGGTCATCGCCAAGATCGAGAAGCCCCAGGCGGTGGAGAACCTCGAGGCCATCGTGGACGCGTTCGACGCCATCATGGTGGCCCGCGGCGACCTCGGCGTGGAGCTGCCGCTCGAGGACGTGCCCGTGGTGCAGAAGCGCGCAGTGGACCTCGCCCGCCGCTGGGCGAAGCCGGTCATCGTGGCCACGCAGGTGCTCGAGTCGATGATCGACAGCCCGCGCCCGACGCGCGCCGAGGCCTCGGACTGCGCCAACGCCGTGCTCGACGGCGCGGACGCCGTCATGCTCTCGGGCGAGACCTCGGTGGGCGCGTATCCGGTCGAGACGGTCCAGACGATGGCCCGGATCATCGAGTCCACCGAGACCCACGGCCTCGAGCTCATCCACCCGCTCGGCTCGCGTCCCCGCACGCGCGGCGGCGCGATCACCCGGGCCGCCGTCGAGGTCGCGAACCAGCTCGAGATCCCGTTCCTCGCCACGTTCACCGAGTCCGGCGACTCGGCCCGTCGGCTCAGCCGCCTGCGGCCGCGTCAGCCGATCTACGCGTTCACCCACCACGAGCACACGCACAACATCCTGTGCCTGACCTGGGGCGTCTACCCGAAGATGGTCCCGTTCCAGGACTCCACGGACAAGATGACCCTCCAGGTGGAGCAGTCGCTCACATCGGAGGGCATCGCCCAGCACGGCGACCTCGTGGTCATCGCCGCCGGGTCCCCTCCCGGGGCCGTGGGCTCCACGAACACGCTGCGCGTGCACCGCGTGGGCGACGACGCCGCGGGCGGCTCGTCCGCCGCCTCGCCGCAGACGCGCGAGCCGGTCGGCTTCTGGCCGGCCCGCTCCCCGCTCTGACGAGCGCGCGGGCGCCGCTCAGCCGACCTGGTCGATGACGGCCTGCGCGACCTCCCGCATGGTCAGGCGCCGGTCCATGGAGGTCTTCTGGATCCAGCGGAAGGACTCGGCCTCGGTCAGGCGCATCCGCTCCTGGAGCAGCGCCTTGGCCCGGTCCACGATCTTGCGGGTCTCCAGGCGGTCGCCCAGGTCCCGCACCTCGGCCTCGAGGCTGCGCAGCTCGTCGAAGCGGGCCACGGCCAGTTCGATGGCGGGGACCAGGTCGGCCTCGGTGAAGGGCTTGACCACGTAGGCCATGGCCCCGGCGGTCCGGGCGCGCTCCACCAGCTCGCGCTGGCTGAAGGCGGTCAGCATGACCACGGGGGCGAGCCGTTCCCCGGCGATCTCGCCCGCAGCCGCGATGCCGTCCATCACGGGCATCTTCACGTCCATCACCACGATGTCCGGGCGGTGCTCGCGCACGGCCTCGACGGCGGCGCGGCCGTCGCCGGCCTCGGCGACCACCCGGTAGCCCGCCCCGGTGAGCACCTCCACCAGGTCGAGGCGGATGAGGGTCTCGTCCTCGGCGACGACGGCCCGCAGGCCGGTCTCCTCGGGAGGCGTCAGCGTGGACACGGCAGCTCCTTCGCGCGGGCCGGGACGGCGTCGGTGCGGCGCCGCTGGTGGTCCACCAGGCTACCGTGCGCGATGAGTGCGGCGCGGGCGCGGCGGCGGTGACCCCCCCGCCGGAAGGCCGGGGACGCCGGGTCGGGGCGCTGATAGGGTGATCGAGTCCCGCCTCCGGGCGGCACTGCCCGAATGGTGGAATCGGTAGACACGCCGCACTCAAAATGCGGTGCCGAGAGGCGTGTGGGTTCGAGTCCCACTTCGGGCACCGTCGGCGCGCGGCCACCCGCCGTGGGCGCCGTGTCCGTGACCGATCGACCCGAGATGAGTGGTGTCCTGTGCTCCTGACCAGCCTCCTGCTGACCCTCCTCTCGGTGGTGGCGGCCGTCCCGGCCTCCCGGGCGCTGGGCAGGGACGCGGGCTGGGTCCTGGCCGCACCCCTGCTGGCCGCGGCCGGCGTGCTGATCGCGGCGTGGACGGGCGACGTCCGGACGGAGCACCATCCGTGGATCCCCGCGGTCGGGGTGGACCTCGACCTCCGGCTGAACGGCCTGGCCCTGGTGTTCGCCATGATCGTCCTCGTCATCGGCGCCGCGATCCTCGCCTACTCCAGCCGGTACCTCAGTCGGGACCGCACGGAGAGCCGACCCGGCTCCTTCTACCTGCTGATGACCGCGTTCGCGGCGTCGATGCTGCTGCTGGTGCTCGCCGACAACATCGTGGTCCTCTTCGTCGCGTGGGAGTTCACCTCCTTCACCTCCTTCTTCCTCATCGGGCGCTCGGGGGACCATGCCCGCGACCCCGCGATCCGGACCCTGCTCGTGACCGTGGGCGGCGGCCTCGCGCTGCTGGCCGCCGTCGCCCTCATGGCCGTGCGGACCGGCACTGCCTCGCTGTCCGGGGTGTTGGCCTCGGACGTGTGGTCCGAGGCGGGCTTCACCACCACGGTCGCCGTCCTGCTGGCGGTGGCCGCGTTCACCAAGTCCGCCCAGTTCCCGTTCCAGGCGTGGCTGCCGGACTCCATGGTGGCCATCTCCCCGGTCTCCGCCTACCTGCACGCCGCGGCGATGGTCAAGGCCGGCATCTTCCTGCTGCTGGTGTTCAGCCCGGTCCTGGCCGGGAACCCGGTGTGGTCCGCGCTGTTGATCGGCTCGGGCCTCATCACGGCCCTGCTGGGCGCCGTCTCCGCGATCCGTCGCCACGACCTCAAGGGTCTGCTGGCCTACTCCACGATGAGCCAGTTGGGCCTGCTGGTGACCGCCATCGGCATCGGCACCCCCGTCGCGCTTACCGCGGCGATCGTGCACACCGTGGCGCACGCGCTGTTCAAGTCGGCGCTGTTCATGCTGATCGGCGTGGTCGACCACGAGGCCGGCACCCGCGACCTGCGAGAGCTCGCGGCCCGCCACGTGCGCATGCCGGTCACCGGCACGGCGATCGCCGTCGCCGCCCTGTCGATGGCGGGCATCCCGCCGCTGTTCGGCTTCATCTCCAAGGAGGGCCTGGTCGAGGCCGCTCTCGGGACCCCCGGTCCCGCATGGCTCCCCGTCCTCGTCACCGCCGGCATCGCCCTGACCTCCGTGTTCACCGTGGCCTACTCCGGCCGTCTCGTGCTCGGCGCCCTGGGCCTCTGGGGTCCAAGCCCGGACGGGGCCGCCCATTCGTGGCCGACCGGCCGGGAGGACGAGGTCCACGAGGCTCCTGCCACCTTCTGGGGCGTGCCCGTGCTGGCCGCGGCCGCGGGCGTGGCCCTGGGCCTGCTGCCCGGTGTGCTGGACACCCCCGTCTCCTACGCGGCCGAGGCCGCCTCCGGCGCGGAGGTGCACGCGCACCTGGCGCTGTGGCACGGCGTGAACACGGCCCTGCTCGTCTCCGCCGCCATCATCGTGCTCGGTCTGCTGCTGGTGGCCTTGCGCCGCCCGGTGGAGCGCGTGGCCTCCCACGCCGCCCTGCCGTTCTCCGCCCTGGATGCGGTGGACGAGGTTCGGCACCGGCTGATCGGCGTCGGCGCGGTCGTCTCGCGCGCCTCCGGCACCCTGGCTCCCCGCCCCCACCTCCTCATCCCCGCCCTGGTCCTGGGGCTCCTCGCCGTGGCCGGTGTCGCCACGATCGAGGATTTGCCCGCCGTCGTCGGCCAGCCCTCGCGCTGGCACGACTGGGTGCTGGTCGTCCTGGTGGGTGCCGGCGTGATCGCCACCATCCGCGCCAAGACGCGCATCGCCGCCATGGTGGTGGTCGGCGTCGTAGGGTTCGGCATGACCCTGTGGTTCCTCACCCTCGGCGCCGTGGACGTGGCCCTGACCCAGCTGATGGTCGAGGTGCTCACGGTGTGCGTCATGGTGCTGCTGCTGCGCCGCCTGCCCGCCCGCTTCAGCGACGAGCCGACCCCGCGCAGGATGCAGGCGGTCCTCGCCGCCTCCGTCGCCGGCGTCGCCGCGACCCTGGGCGTGCTCGCGTTCACCGGCCGCTCCAGCATGTCGGAGATCGCCCACTTCTACCTGACCCAGAGCTATGCCCAGGCTGGGGGGACCAACGTGGTGAACGTGATCCTCGTGGACTTCCGCGCCGTGGACACGTGGGGCGAGATGACCGTGCTCGGGGCGACGGCGCTGACCATCGCGGCCCTGTTGCTCAACCGTCGGCCGACGCCTCCACAGCCCTCCGCCGTGGACATGCGCTCCCCACTCGCCCACGTGCGCGAGAACCTCGTCCACATCCGGGTGTTCGGCCGTGTCTTCGGCGTGCTGATCATCCTGCTGTCCGCGTTCCTGCTGCTGCGCGGGCACTACGAGCCCGGCGGCGGCTTCATCGCCGCACTGGTCGCCGGTGCCGGCTACGCCCTGCTCTACCTGGCCGCCGACTCGGACACGGCCCCAGAGTTGCGGTGGCCGTACCTGGCCTTCATCGGCTCGGGCATCGCCGTCGGCACCGCGACGGGGATCGTCGGTTACCTCACCGGCAAGGGCTTCCTCGGAGCCGCGGGAGTGAAGGTCCTGGACTACGGGCTCTCCACCACGCTCGCGTTCGACATGGGCGTGTACCTGGCCGTGATCGGCCTGATCGTGGCCGCGTTCTCCCTGCTCGGCCCCGAGCGGCCGGGTGAGGACCCGCTCCGCGCCTCGAGCCGTGACCCCGGCGTCGCGCCGGCGGCCCCGTCCTCCGATCCCTCGGCCCCGACCACCACGACTGCACGAGAGGAGGTCACCCGATGACCGTCGCCCTTACCGTGGGACTTCTGACCTTCGGCGCGTTCTACCTGTTCTCCAAGCGCGAGCTGCTGCGCGTGATCCTCGGCATGGTCCTGCTGGGCCACGCCGCCAACCTGGCCATCATCGCCGCGGGCGGCACCGACCGCCGCGGGCTGCCCTTCGCGGGGACCTCAGACGTCGAGGTGCAGGCCGATGCCCTGCCGCAGGCCTTCGTCCTGACCGCTATCGTGATCGCCTTCGCGATCACCGTGCTGCTGCTCGCGCTGGCCGTCACCGGGCGCGCGGACGACGCGGTGGCCTCGCCGGGGGAGACCCGCGACTCCCTGGAGCAGGCCGCCGCCGACGCACGCTTCCCGCGCGAGGAGCGGCACGCCGCGGCCGGCCGGATCGCGCAGCACTACGCCGGCCAGGGCCCGGAGGTGCGTCGATGAGCGCCGTCCCGCTGGGCCAGCTGCTGCCCCTCTTCGCCGCCGTCCCGCTGCTGTCCGCCGGTCTGCTCGTGCTGGCGGGGGAGCGTCCCCGCCTCCACCGGGCAGTCCTGTTCGCGGTGCTCGGACTCGTCACCACCGGCGGGCTGGCCCTGGGCGTCCACGCCCTCGACGGGTCCGTGCTCGCCACCTCGCTGGGCGGCTGGCCCGGGGGCATCGGGATCGGCTTCGCAGCGGACATGCTGTCCGCCCTGATGCTCGTGCTCACGAGCGCCCTCACGATCGTGGGCGCGGCGTTCGCCTACGGCTCCCGCGTCGCTAACTCCCAGTTCTTCGCCCCGCTGCTCCTGATCCTCATCGGCGGAGTCAACGGCGCCCTGCTGACGGCGGACCTGTTCAACCTGTTCGTGTTCATCGAGGTCATGTTGGTGCCCAGCTACGGCCTCTACGTCCTCTCCGCCAACCGCCGTGAGCCCCTGCGCCGAGTGGACGGGGCGCGGCTGTACGTCACCCTCAACCTGCTAACCTCCACGATCCTCCTGGTCGGCGTCGGCTTCGTCTACGGGCTGACCGGCTCGGTGAACCTCGCGATGCTCGCCGGGTCCGCCGCGGCGGACCCACGCATCGCGATCGCCGCGGGCATGGTGCTGTTCGCACTGTCCATCAAGGCCTCGGTGGCCCCGCTGCACGGCTGGCTGGCCTGGGCGTACTCCTCGACCTCCCCGGCGGTGACGGCCCTCTTCGCCGCCCTGCACACCAAGGTCGCCGTGTACGGGCTCTACCGGATCTACTCCGTCATGTACGACGGCGATGCGCGTCTGCTGCCGCTCATCCTGGTCCTGTCCCTCGCCACCCTCGTGGTGGGTGCGCTCGCCTCGGTCGGTGAGCACGGTGTGCGCGCCGTGTTGTCGTGGCAGATGGTGAGCGGCATCGGCGGCATCCTCGTCGGACTCGGGCTCTCCACGCGCCTGGGTCTCGCGGCGGGCCTGTTCTACCTCGTGCACCACATGGTGGCGATGGGCTGCCTCCTGATGGCGGCCGGCGCGATCGAGGTGCGCTACGGCACCGGCCGTCTCGCGGACCTGCAGGGCCTGGCCCGGCGCGAGCCGCTGATCGCCGTCGCCTTCTTCGTGGGCCTGCTCTCCCTGGTCGGCATCCCGCCCTTCTCCGGGTTCGTGGGCAAGCTCATGCTCATCAGCGCCGGCCTGGACGCCGGCCGCGGTGTCACCGCTGCGCTGGTGCTGGGCGCCTCCCTGGTGAGCCTGTGGGCTCTGCTGCGGGTGTGGGACGCCTGGTTCTGGGGCGCTCCGACGGCCCCACACGGGCACCGCGAGCGCCTGGCCACCGCGGCCATGCCCATCGTGGGCCGGGCGGGCTCCGTGCCGTCGCCCTCCGGCCGCGGCTCGAGCACCGACCACGAGCGCACCGAGTCGTGGGCCTCGCAGGAAACCCTCGATCCGCCCACGGGCGTGCTGCCGGTGACCGTGGATCCGGACGAGGACGTCACGCGCTCCCGCATCCCAGGCCGGCTGGCCGCCCCCGCCGTCGTCCTAGCTATGGCCACCCTCGCCCTCGGGCTCGGCGGTCAGGCCCTGTGGACCGTCACCGACCTCGCGGCTCAGGGCCTGATGGACCCCAGCAGGTACATCGAGGCGGTGCTCAACCCATGAGCACCGCACTCCCGCAGCCTCCGGAAGGAGACGCCCCCATGCACACCGTCGCCCCCGCCGACGGGACCGTCGACCTGGCGCCCGGCACGGCCTCCGCCGTGTCCTGGCCTTGGCGGTGGCTCGTGTTCTGGTGCTGGTACGCGTGGGCCCTGGTGACCTCTTCGAAGGCGGTCATCAAGGACCTCGTCACCCCCGGCGTCCAGGCGCGCTCGGGCATCGCCCGCGTGCGCAGCAACTGCCGCACGGACGCCGAGGTCACCCTGCTCTCGGCGCTGATCACCCTGACGCCCGGCACGTTGACGCTGGGCACCCGGCGTGCCGGCGCCGTCGGTGACGAGGACGGTGACCCGGACGCGCGGCGCCTGCTCTACGTGCACGGCCTGTACGCTGACGACGCCGACGCCCTGCGCGCGGAGATCCACGACATGGAGGCGCGCATGCTCCACGCGATGCGGAAGACGGGGGTGGCATGATGCCCTTCGCCTACGACTGGTCCCTGGTGGGGATCGACCTGGCCATCGCGCTGCTGACCGTGTCGGCGCTCGTGTCCGCGTACAGGATCGTGGTGGGCCCGCTCGACGCGGACCGCGCGGTCTCGGGCGACCTGCTCACGTTCAGCGTGCTCGGGATGCTCGTGCTGTTCGGCGTCCGGGCGGACAACCCGTGGACGTTCGACTTGGTCCTGATCGCCGCGGTCGTGGCCTTCCTGTCCGGCATGTCCCTGGCCCGCGCGCTCACGCGCGGCAAGCGTTGAGGAGGTCGCACCCGTGGACGTCGTCCTGACCGCCGCCGGCTCCGTGCTCGTGGTGATCGGAGCCCTTGCGTTCGTCACCGCGGGACTCGGTCTGATCCGGTTCCCCGACCCCTACACCCGCGTCTCCGCCGTGGGCACCGCCGGCGGCGTCGGGATGATCCTGATCGTGGTGGGCGCCCTGCTACTGGCCCCGGGGGTGGCCGCGTTCGTGAAGGTGGCCCTGATCGTGGTGCTGCAGCTGGGCTCGGCCTCGGTGGCCACCATGGCCCTGGGCCGCTCGGCCTACCTCACTGGGGTGCCCATGAATCCGGGGCACTACGACGAGCTCGCCGAGGATACCCCCGGCCGCGAGGGTGGCCGAGCGGCCCCGCGCCTTCCGGACATGGACTGAGGCACGGGCCGGCCCGCCCGGGCGGCGTGCCTCAGCGCGCGTCGAGGAGCATGTTCGTCATGCGCACGGTCGAGAGCCGCCGGCCCTGCTCGTCCGTCATCACCACCTCATGGGTGACGAGGGTGCCGCCCAGGTGGACGGCGGTCGCGGTGCCGGTCACGAGGCCCGAGCGGACGGCCCGGTGGTGCGTGGCGCTGATCTCGACCCCGACGACGTTGCGGTCCGGCCCGGCGTGGATCTTCGCGGCCATCGAGCCCAGGGACTCGGCGAGGACGAGGTGGGCGCCGCCGTGCAGCAGCCCGACGGGCTGCTCGTTGCCTGCCACGGGCAGGGTGGCGACGGCGCGCTCGGCCGTGAGCTCGAGGAAGCGCAGGCCCATCTTCTGGGCCAGGGGGCTGATCGCCGCGCCGCCGAGCGCGGCGACGAGCTCGGGCGTCAGACCGGCCTCGGCGCAGGCCGCCGCCAGCTCGGCGGGGCTCAGCTCGGGGGTGACGCCGGGGCGGTACACGCGGTCGGAGGCGGCGGGGGTGGTCGCGGTGTGCTCACTCATGAGCACTAGGCTGGCACACGCGACCGGTGCGCCCCGCGCCGCGCGCCGAGAGGAGACGTGAGCACCCATGGCGGCAGATCCGACCCCAGAGGCCCCACAGCGGCTGCTGGTCCTGGACGGGCACTCGATGGCGTTCCGCGCGTTCTACGCGCTGCCCGCCGAGAACTTCGCCACGGACACGGGCCAGCACACGAACGCCGTGTACGGCTTCACCGCCATGCTCCTGACCATGATCCGGCAGCAGCGGCCCACGCACGTGGCCGTGGCGTTCGACCTCTCCGGGCCCACGTTCCGCTCCGAGGAGTACGGTGAGTACAAGGCGGGCCGCTCCGAGACGCCCGCGGAGTTCGCGGGCCAGATCGAGCTGACCGTGAAGGTCATGGAGGCCCTGGGCATCCCCACGCTCACGCTGGAGGGCTACGAGGCCGACGACATCGTGGCCACGCTGTCCGCGCGCGCCGAGGAGGCGGGGTGGGAGGCCGTCGTCGTCTCCGGTGACAGGGACGCGTTCCAGCTCATCTCCGAGCGCACCACCGTGCTCTACCCCAAGAAGGGCGTCTCCGACATCCCGCCGATGGACGCGGACGCCGTCATGGCCAAGTACGGGGTCGCCCCCGCCCAGTACCCCGAGCTCGCGGCCCTCGTCGGCGAGGCCGCGGACAACCTGCCCGGCGTCCCCGGCGTCGGTCCCGGGTTCGCCGCGAAATGGCTGAAGCAGTACGGGGACCTCGACGGCGTGCTCGCACACGCGCACGAGATCACGGGCAAGAAGGGGGAGGCGCTGCGCGAGCATCTCGAGGACGTGCGCCGCAACCGCCGCCTCAACGCCCTCGTGCGCGACCTCGACCTGCCGATCGGGCTCGAGGCGATGCGGCTCGAGATGCCCGAGCGCGAGCCCGTGGAGGAGCTGTTCGACGCGCTGCAGTTCAACCGCATCCGGGAGCGCGTGTTCGAGGTGTTCGGCGAGCGGGTGGGCGAGGACGCGCCGCCCCCCGAGGTCGAGGCCGCCCCGGAGTTCACCGAGGCGACGACGGCCGAGGACGTGCGATCCTTCCTCGCCGCCGAGGCCGGCAACCTGCTCGGCGTCCACGTGGACGTCGAGGGCCCGGCCCTGCTGCCCCGCCGCAAGGTGCCCGTGCCCGGCACGTTCGGCACGCCCGTCGGCGTCGCGCTGGTGGGCGAGCACGCGGGCCTGCACGTCACCCTCGACGGCGACGCCCCGGACCCGGCGCTGGTGGCCGCCGTGCGCGAGGCCCTGGGCGAGGGCGGACTGGCCAAGGCCGTGCACGACCTCAAGCGCACGCTCAAGGCGCTGGCCGCGCCCACCGAGGGCGACGGGCTCGGCCCGGACGCGGCCCTGGACGGCGTGGTGGACGACGTGCTGCTCTCGGCCTACCTGATCCAGCCGGACCGGCGGGACACCTCGCTCGAGGCGCTGGCGGAGGCGCATCTGCACACCCCCCTCACCGCCCCGCGCGAGCCCGCGCAGCAGCGGGCGCAGGGGACGTTCGACCTCGACGGCGGGCAGGCCGCCGCCGAACGCTCGGACCGCGCCGCGGACGCCGTGCGGGCCGCCTGGGTGGTGCGCCGTCTCTCCACCCAGTTCACGCCCCAGGTGCTCGACCGCGGGGCCCAGCGGCTGCTGCAAGAGCTCGAGATCCCGCTCTCGCGGCTGCTCGCCCGGATGGAGCTGACCGGCATCGCCGTCGACGTCGACGCCCTGACCGGCCTGCGCGAGGACTTCACCGACGCCGCCGACGCCGCCAAGGAGTCCGCGTGGGCGTCCGTCGCGGAGGAGACCGGCGGGATGCAGGTCAACCTCGGCTCGCCCAAGCAGCTGCAGGAGGTGCTGTTCGAGCGGCTCAACATGCCGCGCACGCGCAAGACGAAGACCGGCTACTCCACGGACGTGGACTCGCTGCAGGACCTGCTCGAGCAGACCCGGCACCCGTTCCTCGAGAACCTGATGGCCCACCGTGACGCCACGAAGCTCCGGCAGACCGTGGAGGGGCTGCTCGAGACCGTCGCCCCGGACGGCCGCATCCACACCACCTACTCGCAGACCGCCGCCGCCACGGGCCGGCTGTCTTCGCTGCACCCGAACCTCCAGAACATCCCGGTGCGCACCGAGGCGGGCCGCCGCATCCGTGAGGTGTTCGTGGCGGACGAGGTGGCCGGCGAGCAGGCCGTGCTGCTCTCGGCCGACTACTCCCAGATCGAGATGCGCATCATGGCGCACCTGTCCGAGGACGAGGGGCTGATCCAGGCCTTCCGCGAGGGCGAGGACCTGCACTCGTTCGTCGGCTCGCAGGTGTTCGGCGTGGACCCGGACGACGTCACCGCCGAGCAGCGCGCCAAGGTGAAGGCGATGAGCTACGGCCTGGCCTACGGGCTGTCCTCCTTCGGGCTGTCCAAGCAGCTGAAGATCTCGGTGGACGAGGCGCGCGGCCTCATGAAGGGCTACTTCGACCGCTTCGGCGGCGTGCGCGACTACCTGCGCGACGTCGTCGCGCAGGCCCGACAGGACGGGTACACCTCGACGATCGAGGGGCGCCGCCGCTACCTCCCGGACCTCAGCTCGGACAACCGTCAGCTGCGGGACGTGGCCGAGCGCGCCGCGCTCAACGCCCCCATCCAGGGCTCGGCCGCGGACATCATCAAGCGCGCGATGCTCGACGTGCAGGCCGGCCTCGAGGAGCACGGGCTGGCCTCGCGCCTGCTGCTGCAGGTCCACGACGAGCTCATCCTCGAGGTCCCGGCCGCCGAGCTCGACAAGGCCACGGCGCTCCTGAAGGAGCGGATGGGCCGGGCCGCCGAGCTCTCCGTGCCGCTCGACGTGCACGTCGGCCAGGGAAGGAGCTGGCATGACGCCGCACACTGACGCGCCGGAGGGTCCGTCGCTGCGGCGGCTGGCCGACGCCGCCGAGGACCGGCTCGGCGAGCACGGCCTCGCGCTGCGCGACCTCGGGGTCCTCGGCCCCGAGGACCCCGCCGCATCGCACTTCGCGGCCGCGGTCGAACGGGGCTTCTACGAGACGGTGCCCACGGGCGCCGCGCTCCGCCAGCAGCTCGAGGCCCACGCGGCCGACGGACGGCGCCGGCTCGGCGTCTACGCGCCGGGGGACGACCCGGCGGCCCGCCGCCCCGCCGCCACCTTCGAGGACTTCGTGCAGCCGCTGACCACGTGGCCCGGCCGCACCGTCGACGCCTGGCTGATCACCGACGTGACCGTCTCGCCGGACGCCCGCCGGCGCGGCGTGCTGCGGGCCATGATGCTCAGGTCCCTCGCGGACGCCCGCGACGCCGGCCTGTGCGCGGCCGCCCTGACCGCGACCGAGGCCGCCATCTACGGCCGCTTCGGCTTCGGGGCCGCCACCCGGTGGCACGCCGTGCGGATCGACGTCTCGGGCGCCCCCGCGTTCACGGGCGCCCCGGCCGGCGGGCGGGTCACGGTCGAGGAGCCGCGGGAGATCCCCGGCCTCGTGGACGAGCTGTACGGGCGGGTGCTGCCGGCCACCCCGGGCTCGGTCCAGCGGACCTCGTTCAGCGTGCCTCGCTGGGAGGACCGCGAGGCGAGTCGGAACGAGGGGCGCGGCTCGGGGCTGTACGCGGCGGTCCACCGCGACGACGACGGGCGGGTCCAGGGCGTCGCGCTGTATCGGTTCGAGGGCTGGGAGAAGGAGCCGCCCACGATCACCGTCACCGCGTTCCTCGCGGCGACCGCCGACGCGCGGCGCGGGCTCGTCCACCACCTGGCCCGACTGGACCTGGTCGAGCGGATCGAGTGGGGCCGCGCGCCCGAGCCCGGTTGGCTCGAGGCGCTCTTCGTCGACGAGCGGCGGGTGAGTCGGCACCGCGGCTCCGACGACCTGTACCTGCGGGTCCTGAACCTGCCCGCCGCCATGGCGGCCCGTGGCTGGGCGGGCGACGGGGAGGTCGTCGTCGCCGTCGAGGACGCGCTCGGCGCGATCGACGGGACGTGGCGGCTCACCGTCCGCCAGGGGCGCGGCGCCGCCGAGCGGCTGGGCCCCGCGGCCGACGCCGTGGGCCTGGGCGCGGGGCTCCGGCTCGACGCGGCCCGGTTCTCCGCGCTCTGGCTCGGCGGGCACTCCCGCGGGGCCGGCGCCGCGGTGCTGGCGGAGGCCGGTGTCGTGGCGGAGCTGCGGGCCGGCGCGGCGGAGGCGTTCGACGGGCTTGTGCGACCCAGCCGACCCCTGCACACCCTCGTCGGCTTCTGATACGCTGGACGAGCACATTCGTGCGCATTTGATACATGTCCATCACGACCCACGCCGGGTGGGGCCCCTCTGGTGCCCGGATGCCGCCCACCGGCGGCATCGATCCCGACGTGACCCCCGATCCCAACGGAGTCCCTCCTACATGACCACCACTTCCAACGCCCCGCAGGTCGCCATCAACGACATCGGCTCTGCCGAGGACCTGCTCGCCGCCATCGACGCGACCATCAAGTACTTCAACGATGGCGACCTCGTCGAGGGCACCGTCGTCAAGGTGGACCGCGACGAGGTCCTGCTCGACATCGGCTACAAGACCGAGGGCGTCATCCCGTCCCGCGAGCTGTCCATCAAGCACGACGTGGACCCGGACGAGGTCGTGGCCGTGGGCGACACCGTCGAGGCCCTGGTCCTCACCAAGGAGGACAAGGAGGGTCGCCTGATCCTCTCGAAGAAGCGCGCCCAGTACGAGCGCGCCTGGGGCGACATCGAGAAGATCAAGGAGGAGGACGGCGTCGTCGAGGGCACCGTCATCGAGGTGGTCAAGGGCGGCCTCATCCTCGACATCGGCCTGCGCGGCTTCCTCCCGGCCTCCCTCGTGGAGATGCGCCGCGTGCGCGACCTGGCCCCCTACATCGGCCAGAAGCTCGAGGCGAAGATCATCGAGCTGGACAAGAACCGCAACAACGTGGTCCTGTCCCGCCGCGCCTGGCTCGAGCAGACCCAGTCCGAGGTCCGCTCCAACTTCCTCCACAAGCTGGAGAAGGGCCAGGTCCGCAACGGCACCGTGTCCTCCATCGTCAACTTCGGCGCCTTCGTGGACCTGGGCGGCGTGGACGGCCTCGTGCACGTCTCCGAGCTGTCCTGGAAGCACATCGACCACCCGTCCGAGGTCGTCGAGGTGGGCCAGGAGGTCACCGTCGAGGTCCTCGAGGTGGACATGGACCGCGAGCGTGTCTCCCTGTCGCTGAAGGCGACCCAGGAGGACCCGTGGCAGCTCTTCGCCCGCACCCACGCCCTCGGCCAGGTCGTGCCGGGCAAGGTCACCAAGCTCGTGCCGTTCGGTGCGTTCGTCCGCGTGGAGGACGGCATCGAGGGCCTCGTGCACATCTCGGAGCTGGCCTCGCGCCACATCGACACCGCCGAGCAGGTCGTGTCGGTCAACGACGAGCTGTTCGTCAAGGTCATCGACATCGACCTCGAGCGTCGCCGCATCTCCCTGTCCCTCAAGCAGGCCAACGAGGGCGTGGACCCCGAGGGCACCGAGTTCGACCCGGCGCTCTACGGCATGGCCGCGGAGTACGACGAGGAGGGCAACTACAAGTACCCCGAGGGCTTCGACGTCGAGACCAACGAGTGGATGGAGGGCTTCGAGACCGAGCGCGCCGCCTGGGAGCAGCAGTACGCCGACGCTCAGGCCCGCTGGGAGGCCCACAAGGAGCAGGTGCGCCGCTCCCTCCAGGAGGAGGCCACCGCCGGCGCCGACGCCGGTGCGGGCCTGGGCGGCTCGTCCTACTCCTCCGAGGCCCCGTCCTCGGACGGCGGCACCCTGGCCTCCGACGAGGCCCTCGCCGCCCTGCGCGAGAAGCTCACCGGCAACTGATCGCCGCGGTGCGTGACCGTCCCTGACGGCCCGCGCCGAGCACCCGACGCCCCGTCCCTCCCTCCGGAGGGGCGGGGCGTCGTCGCGTCCCGGGGGGCTGGCCGTGGGGGAGCGGACGGGACCCGACGGCCGCGCTCAGCGGCGCTCGGAGACCGTCACGGTGAACGTGCGGTCGCGCGCCGTCTGCCGGGTCGGCCCGACGAGGTCCTCCAGCACCGGCCGGTACCGCAGGTGCGAGTTCCAGACGCACCACAGCCGGCCGCCCGGCTCCAGCACCCGCGCCGCGGCCGCCACCAGCCGGTGGGCCACGGAGGGGTCCACGGCGTTGCCGTCGTGGAACGGGGGATTCAGGAGCACGCACTCCTCCGTCCCGTCCGGCCACGTGGTCAGGGCGTCGTCGCGCACGGCCCGGACGCGGTCCGCCACGCGGTTCGCGCGGGCCGTGGCCAGCGTCGAGGCCACCGCCACGGCGGACTGGTCGGTGGCCAGCACGGTGACGTGCGGCCACAGCCGCGCCGCCCCGACCGAGAGCAGCCCGTTGCCGCAGCCCAGGTCCACGACGCGCCCGGGCGGGCGCGGGTCGTCGGCGAGCGAGGCGAGCAGCAGACGGGAGCCCGGGTCGGCGGCGGCACCACCGAAGGCGCCGGCGTGGGCCACCAGATGCAGGCTCCCCACGCCGGGGACGTCGCGGTCGGCCTCCTCCGGTGGCCGGGGGGTCACGCCGGGACGCGGGCCCCGGGCCGTGAGCACGCGCGCCTTGCGGCGGCCCCGTCCGGCGACGACGTCCTCGAAGGCCGCGCCGAGCACCGCGTTCATGCGCGGGCTCATGTGCTTGTCGCGGCCGCCGGCCAGCAGGACCACGCCGGGGTCGGCCGCGGCTGCGACGATCCGGGACAGCCGGTCGAGCTCGTCGAGCGAGCGGGGCAGCGGCAGCAGGACCGTCCGGGCTCCCCGGGCCGCGTCCTCGGGCGTGGCCGTTCGCTCGAGCTCGCCCGCCTCCCCGCCGAGGCGACCGGCGGCGCGCCACGCGGCGAGGTTCGCGTCCAGCGAGCGCTCGGCGGAGGCGTCGTCCTGGTGGACCCGCACGTCGTGGCCGGCCGTGAGCAGGGGCAGGGTCAGGGCGCCGTGTCGGTCCTCCAGGACGGCCACCGGGCCGGGGACGTGCCCGCTCGCGATCCACCCGGCCAGGGTGTCGAGCAGGAGCAGGTCCGCCGCGTCGTGGGCCTGGCGGTCGGGCTCGGGCGGCAGCGGCCACCGATCCAGCGCCGCGAAGTCCACGCCCGCGGTGAGGTCGTCCGGCAGCCCGCCGTGGGCGACATCGGGGGTGACCCCCCGGGGCAGCGGTTCACTCATGGTCCACCCAGTCCTCTCCGATCCGTTCCGCATGCCCCGCGCCGGCCGTGACGTCCGCGAGCCGCTCCGCGAACGCCGCGCGGGCCTCCTCGGTGTCCGGCACGCCGACCGTCAGGCGTACCGCCGCGGCGCCGTAGCTCGCCTCCAGCACGGACACGCCCGCCGCGCGCAGCTCGTTCTCCCACCGGCCGGCGTCGGTGTGGGGCGCCTCCACCGCGAGCAGGGCCAGCCGGGAGCGGGTGCGCAGCGGGGCGGCGTCGAGTGCCCCGGACACCGAGTCCGAGTAGGCGCGCACCAGGCCCCCGGCGCCCAGCTTGATCCCCCCGAACCAGCGCACGACGACGGCGCACACGTCCGTCAGGTCGGTCCGGCCCGGCGCGGTCTCGCGCTGGAGGACGGCCTCGAGCATGGGGACGCCGGCCGTGCCGGCGGGCTCGCCGTCGTCGCTGGAGCGCATCCGGTCCCGGGCGGGGCCGAGGACGAACGCGCTGCACACGTGCCGCGCGTCGTGGTGCCGGCGCCGCAGGACGGCGACCATCTCGCGCGCCTGCGCCTCGTCCTCGACGCGCCCGAGGTAGGTGAGGAAGCGGCTGCGGCGGATCTCCACCTCCCGTTCCAGCCAGCCGTCGGGGTCGCGGGCGGACGCCGGCAGGACCGTGCAGCGCGCGGTCGGGGCGGGGGCGGGATCGGGCATGACCCCACCCTAGGGGCTGGCCGAGGACGGGCACGCCGTCGAGCCCGGACGTGAGCTTCGGTACAGTGGAAGACCGTGCCACCCGGCACCGGCCCACCGGTGAGCGTGCACGCGTGCCGCCGCGGGCCTCCCACGACCCTGTCCCGGGAGACTCATGACTTCCCCGCTCACTCGCCTGCACGACACGTTGGGGCTCCGCACGAGTCCGGCGATCTTCTTCGGCTCGGCCGCCGCGGTCGTGCTCTTCACCGCCGCGATGGGCCTGTTCCCTGGCCCGGTCCAGGCGGCCTTCGGCGTGGTCTCGAGCTGGCTGCGCTACGACGTCGGCTGGATCTACACCCTCAGCCTGACCCTGCTGGTGGCGTTCCTGTTCATCCTCGCCGTGACCCGGTACGGCCGGGTCAAGCTCGGCGACGACGACGCGGTGCCGGAGTACTCCGGCCTGACCTGGTTCGGCATGATGTTCGCCGCCGGCGTCGGCGCGGTGCTGATGTTCTGGGGCATCGCGGAGCCGATGAACCACTACGCCAACCCGCCCATGGCGGGGACGGAGCCGTTCTCCGACCGCGCGGCCTCGGAGGCCATGGCGATCGCGAACTTCCACTTCGGCATCCACATGTGGGCGATCCTGCTCGTCCCGGGCCTGTGCTTCGGCTACTTCACGTACAAGCGCAAGCTGCCCCCGCGCGTGTCCTCCGCCTTCCAGCCCCTCCTCGGCGATCGCATCCACGGCCCCATCGGCAAGACGATCGACATCATCGCCGTGGTCTCCACCGTGTTCGGCCTCGGCGTGTCCGTGGGCCTGGGCGCCCTGCAGATCAACGCGGGCATGAACTACGTGCTGGGCACCCCCGTGGCCGGCTGGGTCCAGGCGCTCATCCTGGCCGTCGTCACCGCCGTGGGCACGGCCTCCGTGCTGGCCGGCATGGACAAGGGCGTCAAGCGGCTGTCCTACGGCAACATCCTGCTGGCGATCGCCCTGCTCGTGTACGTCCTGATGTGGGCCGTCTCCAGCATGGACGTCATCCGCGGCACCGTGCAGGCGATCGGCGAGTACGCCTCCATGCTGCCCGTGCTCTCCACCTACAACGACACGTACAACTCGGGCCAGTGGTCCGGTGACTGGACCGTTTTCTACTGGGCCTGGACCGTGACGTGGGCGCCCTTCGTGGGGATGTTCTTCGCCCGCATCTCACGCGGCCGCACCATCCGCTCCTTCATCATGGCCGGCCTCGGCCTGCCCACGGCGTTCGTCATCATCTGGATGGGCATCTACGGCTACTCCGCGTTCCAGTCGGACCGCGCCACCGCGCCGGCGCCGGGCCAGGGCGGTGACCTCACGCAGACGATCGTCACCGACGGCAACGTCCAGGCCGCCCTGTTCCAGCACCTGCAGGGCACGCCGCTCTACACGGTGGCCGCGGTCGTGGCGCTCGTGGTCATCACGCTGTTCTTCATCACCTCGATCGACTCGGGCGCGCTCGTGATGGACGCGATGGCCAATGGCCACGAGGATGCCGCGCCCCGCCGCCAGTCCGTGTTCTGGGCCGTGTCCATCGGCGCGGTCTGCGCGGCCATCATCCTCACCGCGGGCGAGAACGGCCTGGCGGCGCTGCAGGAGGTCATCATCGTGATCGGCCTGCCCATCCTGCTCATCACCGTCACGCAGGCCGCACTGCTGCTGCAGGCCCTGCGCGAGGACGCGGGTGCCGCGCGGCCCATGCGGACCCGCCAGTGGAAGCAGGTGCTGCCGGTCGAGGAGTACCGCCGCCGCGCCACCGAGGACGGCGTGGACGTCTCGGACTTCGTGATCCGCCCCGAGTTCGAGGTCGGCACCGAGCCGGAGAACGACACGCACACCCCGAAGACGTGGCACCAGCAGCGCATCGACGCGGCCAAGGCCCTCGTCACCGTCGGCCTGACCGGCGGCATCGCCTCGGGCCGCACCGAGGTCGGCGCGGAGCTCGAGCGGCTGGGGGCCGTCGTCGTGGAGTTCGATGACCTGATGGGGGAGATCCTCGTGCCCGGCAGCCCCGTGCTCGAGGAGCTCCGCTCGGTCTTCGGCGACGACATCGTCCGCGCGGACGGCACCCTGGACGCGCGCACCCTCAACCGGCTCACCGCCGAGAGCTCGACCGCCCGGACGCGCATGTACGAGATCGTCGCCCCGGCGGTGCGCGACGAGGCGAACCGCCGGGCTCGCGAGGTCGGCGAGGACTCCGTGCTGGTGGTCGACCTGGCCCTGCTGGCCGAGACCGGCTCCGAGCACGACTTCGACCAGGTGCTGGCCGTCTCTGCTCCCGCCGAGGTGCGTGTCGCCCGGCTCATGGAGTCCCACGACATGACCCGCGAGCAGGCCTGGGCCTTCATCGATGAGGAGGCGGCGGACGAGGAGCGGGCCGAGATCGCGGACACCGTGATCGAGAACGACGGCTCGCTCGAGGACCTGAAGGAGGCCGTCCGGGCATACTGGGAGGCCAAGATCCAGCCTCAGCTCGAGGCTGCCCGAGGAGAGCGCGTATGACCGAGACCGACCCGGTGGCCGAACGGCCGCGCGTCCATGTGGGCCTGACCGGCGGGATCGCCGCCGGCAAGTCCGCGGTGGCCCGTGTCCTGCAGGAGCGTGGCGCGCTCCTGGTGGACTCGGACGCCCTCGCCCGGCTGGTCCTCGAGAAGGGCACCGACGGGCTGGCCGCCGTCCAGGACGAGTTCGGGGACCGCGTCATCACCGCGGACGGTGAGCTCGACCGCGTCGAGATGGCCCGCATCGTCTTCGGGGACGAGGGCGCCCGACAGCGCCTGAACCGCATCGTGCACCCCCGGATCCGGGCTGCGGCCCGGCGCATCGTCGCCGAGGCCGGGCCGGACGCCGTCGTGGTCCAGGACGTGCCGCTGCTGGTGGAGACCGGGCAGGCGGACGCGTTCGACCTCGTGATCGTGGTGGAGGCCCCGCTCGAGGAGCGCCTGCGCCGGATGGTGGAGGACCGCGGCATGAGCCGCGCGGACGCCGAGGCGCGGATCGCGGCCCAGGCCACGGACGAGCAGCGGCGCGCCGTCGCGGACGTGGTCATCGTCAACGACGCCGACCTCGAGCGGCTCGCGTCCGTGGCGAACCAGGTGTGGGACCGGTTCCTCGCCCCCGGCGCGGCTGAGCCCTCGGCGGACTGACCGCCGGGGTGTCCGGGGCGCGACGTAGGGTTCTGCCATGAGCCTGGCCCAGAAGATCAACCGCGTCGTCGCCCCGTTCGAGGTCATCTCCCCCTACCAGCCCTCCGGTGACCAGCCGAAGGCCATCGCCGAGCTCGCCGAGCGCGTGGAGGCGGGGGAGAAGGACGTCGTCCTGATGGGCGCCACCGGCACGGGCAAGTCGGCGACGACGGCGTGGCTCGTCGAGCGCCTCCAGCGGCCCACGCTGGTGATGGTGCAGAACAAGACGCTCGCGGCGCAGCTGGCCAACGAGTTCCGGGAGCTGCTGCCCAACAACGCGGTCGAGTACTTCGTCTCCTACTACGACTACTACCAGCCCGAGGCGTACGTCCCGCAGACGGACACCTTCATCGAGAAGGACTCCTCCATCAACGAGGAGGTCGAGCGGCTGCGCCACTCGGCCACGAACGCGCTGCTGACCCGGCGGGACGTGATCGTGGTGGCCACCGTCTCCTGCATCTACGGCCTCGGCACGCCCGAGGAGTACATCGAGCAGATGGTCACCCTGCGCCGCGGTGCGGAGATGGACCGGGACGTGCTCCTGCGGCGGTTCGTGCAGATGCAGTACGTGCGCAACGACGTCGACTTCCACCGCGGCACCTTCCGGGTGCGGGGGGACACCGTGGAGATCATCCCCATGTACGAGGAGCTCGCGGTGCGCATCGAGTTCTTCGGGGACGAGATCGAGTCCATCCAGACCCTGCACCCGCTCACCGGCCAGGTGGTGCGCGAGGAGGAGGAGATGTACATCTTCCCGGCCTCGCACTACGTGGCCGGCGACGAGCGCATGGGCCGGGCGATCACCACCATCGAGGACGAGCTGCGGGAGCGGCTGCAGGAGCTGGAGTCCCAGGACAAGCTGCTCGAGGCGCAGCGGCTGCGCATGCGCACCACGTACGACCTCGAGATGATGCAGCAGATGGGCTACTGCAACGGCATCGAGAACTACTCGCGCCACATCGACGGCCGTCCCGCCGGCTCCGCCCCGCACTGCCTGCTGGACTACTTCCCGGACGACTTCCTGCTCGTGGTGGACGAGTCCCACGTGACCATCCCGCAGATCGGCGCGATGTACGAGGGGGACATGTCCCGCAAGCGCACCCTCGTGGAGCACGGCTTCCGCCTGCCCTCGGCCATGGACAACCGCCCGCTGAAGTGGGACGAGTTCCTCGAGCGGATCGGGCAGACCGTGTACCTCTCCGCGACGCCGGGCGCCTACGAGCTCGGCCAGGCGGACGGCTACGTCGAGCAGATCATCCGGCCCACCGGGCTGGTGGACCCGCAGGTGGTGGTCAAGCCGACCGAGGGGCAGATCGACGACCTGCTCGAGCAGATCCGCGTGCGCACGGCCAAGGACGAGCGCGTCCTGGTGACCACGCTGACCAAGCGCATGGCCGAGGACCTCACGGACTACCTGCTCGAGGCGGGGGTGAAGGTCGAGTACCTCCACTCGGATGTGGACACGCTGCGCCGCGTGGAGCTGCTGCGGGAGCTGCGCAAGGGCACCTTCGACGTGCTGGTGGGCATCAACCTGCTGCGCGAGGGCCTGGACCTGCCCGAGGTCTCGCTCGTGGCGATCCTGGACGCGGACAAGGAGGGGTTCCTGCGCTCCACCACCTCCCTCATCCAGACCATCGGCCGCGCCGCCCGCAACGTCTCCGGCGAGGTCCACATGTACGCCGACAACGTCACGGACTCCATGCGGCGGGCGATCGAGGAGACCGAGCGGCGCCGGGCCGTGCAGATCGCGTACAACGAGGAGCACGGGATCGACCCCCAGCCGCTGCGCAAGCGCATCGCGGACATCACGGACCAGCTGGCCCGGGAGGACGCGGACACCGCCGACTTCCTCAAGGGCATGGGCGGCGTGAAGTCCGGGTTCGACTTCGGCATGGGCCACCGAGGCCTCAGCTCGCTGGACCGGGACGCGACCACAGGGGAGGGCACCGAGGCTCCGGCGGTGGACCCGGCGTCGCTGCCCGCCAAGGACCTGGCCGATCTGATCGAGCAGATGTCGAAGCAGATGCACCAGGCGGCGGCGGACCTGCAGTTCGAGCTCGCCGCCCGCCTGCGCGACGAGGTCGGCGAGCTCAAGAAGGAGCTGCGGCAGATGAAGCGGGAGCAGTGACCACCCGGCATGATGCCGACCCAGGGTGTTATGAAAACACTGATGAATGTCGTCATATCAGTGATAGTGTGACGCCATGAGCGCAGCACCCCCGGTCGCGGCCGTGATCGCGGACATCGTCGGCTCCCGCGCCCTCCCGGACCGGGAGCGCGCGCAGGAGCAGATCCTGGCCGCCTTCGCGGCCGCGGAACAGGACGTCCCGCCGCTGCGCCCCGCCTGGGCCAGCGTCGGCGACGAGTTCCAGGCGCTGCACCGCACCTGGCCGGACGCGCTCCGGCTGACCGTCCGCGTCACGCTCGCCCTGCCCCCGGGCCTCGACCTGCGCTTCGGGATCGGCCTGGGGCAGCGGCGGGCCCTGGACGCCGGCGGAGACGGCATCGAGGACGGCACGGCCTGGTATCGGGCCCGCGAGGCCGTCGAGCACGCGCACGAGCGGGCCGCCGGCGCCGCGACCGCCTTCCGTGCCGCGGACCCGTCCCTCACCGCCGCCGTGGACGGGCTCGCCCTGCTGCGCGACCACGTCCTCGGCCGGCTCAAGGCCCGCGAACGCCGGATCGCCGCAGCCCTGCTGGGCGGGGCGACCCAGGCGGAGGCCGCACGGGCGGAGCGGATCACGCAGTCCGCGGTGTCGCAGACCGTCGCGCGGTCCGGGATCGGCCGGCTGCTCGAGCTGGACGCCGAGCTCGCCGCCGCGGCGACGGAGGTCGCGCCGTGACCGCCCTCGCACTGCTCGCCCTGGGGCTGCACGACCTGCTCGACGCCGTCCTGCCCGGCGCCTGGCCCGCCCCACGGCGGCGGTGGCTCGCCCGGGCCGGCGCGGCCGTGGCCGCCGTCCTCGCCGCGGTGCTGGTGGCCGTGCTGGCGCCGACCGGCGTGGCCGTCGCGGTGGGCGGCGGCCTGGTGTCCCTCGGCCTGCTGATGGGCTGGACGTGGCTGCACCCGGACCGGCCGCTCGGGGTGGTCGCGGTGGTGGCCGTGGTCGGCCTGGTGGCCGTGCTCGAGTCGACCCTGGCGCCCGCGGGCCTGCGCTCCGCGCCCCCGGCCCTCACGCTGTTGGCGGTGGCGCTGGCCCTGACCGAGACCGGCAACCGGGTCACCCGCGCGGTCCTCGCCCTGGCGGGCCGGCCCGCCGACGGAGGCGACGAGGAGGCGGAGGACCCCGCGGCGGAGCCCACGACCGTGCCGTCCGCCGCGCCCACGGACCCCGCGGCCGACGGCCTGCGCGGCGGCCGCTACATCGGGCCCATGGAGCGGCTGCTCATGGTCGTGCTGGGGCTCGCGCAGGCCTATCCGGTGATCGCGGCCCTGATGGCGGCCAAGGGCATCGTGCGCTTCCCGGAGATCTCGGCGGACCGCGGAGCCGGCTCGCGCGCGGAGGAGTTCCTCATCGGCTCCCTCGCCAGCTGGGGCCTGGCCGCCGCCGGCGCCGTCGTCGTCTGGCTCGCCCTCGGCTTGACCGCCCCCGGCGCAGCCTGAGACCGGGCCCACCCGCATCCGCGCGCGGGGCCGCACCCGTCTAGACTGGCGCGGCCCCCACGAAAGGAACCCCTCCAAGGACGTGCTCTGTCCCGCCTTCGAGACCACGACCCTTGTGGTCCTCGGCGTCATCCTCCTGCTCGACCTGCTGTACGTCGCGCGCCGCCCCCACGAGCCCTCCATGAAGGAGGCCGGCCTGTGGATCGGGTTCTACGTGGCGCTGGCGCTGGTCTTCGCGGGGCTGCTCTTCGCGGGGCTGCTCTTCGCCCTGGGCGATGCGCAGCACGGCACCGAGTTCCTCGCCGGCTGGGTCACCGAGTACAGCCTCAGCGTGGACGACCTGTTCGTGTTCCTCATCATCATGGCCACGTTCCAGGTGCCCCGCCGCTACCAGCAGGAGGTGCTGATGGTGGGCATCATCATCGCGCTGATCGCCCGCGCGGTGTTCATCGCGGTCGGCGCCGTCGCCATCGAGCACCTGACGTGGGAGTTCTACATCTTCGGCGCCTTCCTGCTCTGGACCGCCTGGCAGCAGCTCAAGGACGACGGCGGGGACGAGGAGTCCGAGCCGGGCGTCGTGGCCCGCCTGACCCGCCGCCTCAACGTGGCGCCGGACTACGACGGCAACCGACTGCGCACCACCGTGGACGGCCGGCGCATGTTCACCCCCATGGTGGTCGTGTTCATCACGATCGGCCTGACGGACGTGATGTTCGCGGTGGACTCCATCCCGGCGATCTTCGGCCTCACCCAGAACTGGTTCATCGTCCTGACCGCCAATATCTTCGCCCTCATGGGCCTGCGCCAGCGGGCCCGACGACGCCCCGCTCCGCCCGCCGCGGGTCGGGGCGTCGTCGTGCGACCGGGTAGACTGACCGGCGACGTAGGGGAGTATCCCGAACACTGTGGACGTCAGCACGCCGCGGCCGCCGAGAGCGCGCCGCCGGCCGGACACAGGGGCCCGGGCCGCGGTCGCGGCGGGCGGAGAGACTTGCGGCACCGTCCTGACCCCTGACGCCGAGAGGTGACCCGTGGAAATCAACGGCCTGACCTGGGGCTTGACGATCGCGCTGATCGTCGGGCTCCTCGCGTTCGACTACTTCGCCCATGTCCGCAAGGCGCACACGCCGTCGATCCGGGAGGCCGCGATCTGGTCCGGCGTCTACGTCGGCCTCGCGCTCGTCTTCGGCCTCGTGTTCTTCGCCTTCGGCGACACCCAGCACGCGGTCGAGTACTACACCGGCTACCTGCTGGAGAAGGCGCTCAGCGTCGACAACCTGTTCGTCTTCCTGGTCATCATGGCCAGCTTTCGGGTGCCGCGCGAGTACCAGCAGAAGGTGCTCCTGTTCGGCATCACCTTCGCGCTGATCTCGCGCACCCTGTTCATCCTGCTGGGCGCCGCCGTCATCGCCGCGTGGTCCGACGTGTTCTACCTCTTCGGCCTGTTCCTGCTGATCATCGCCGGCGGCCAGCTCAAGGGCGAGATGTCCGGCGACGCCGAGGGCGCCCAGGACGAGGCGGACAACGTGATGGTCCGCCTGGTCAAGCGGTTCCTGCCCGCCTCCGAGCAGTTCGACGGCGACCGCCTCTTCACGACGGTGGACGGCAAGCGCCTCATGACGCCGATGCTCCTCGTGATGATCGCGATCGGCGCCACGGACATCCTCTTCGCCTTCGACTCCATCCCCGCGATCTTCGGCGTGACCCAGGAGGCGTACATCGTCTTCACCGCCACGGCGTTCTCGCTCATGGGCCTGCGCCAGCTGTACTTCCTGATCGACGGCCTGCTCGACCGCCTCGTTTACCTGGCCTACGGGCTCTCCGCGCTGCTGGCGTTCATCGGCGTGAAGCTGATCCTGCACGCCCTGCACGAGAACAACCTGCCGTTCATCAACGGCGGCGAGAACGTGCCCGTCGTCGAGATCCCCACGACGCTGTCCCTCGTGGTCGTCGTCGTGATCCTGGCGATCACCGTGGCGATCTCCCTGGCCTCGCCGAAGGGCCAGGCCCTGCGGGCGCTGCAGAACGCCGAGAAGTACTCGTACCGGTACTCGAAGCTGCCCGAGGACGCCGACCCGGCCGAGCGCGAGCGCGCCGCCGCCCTGATGGATCGCTGGACGGCCCGGGCCGAGGCCGTGGACCAGCGCTGGCGCGACCAGCTGCTCGAGCACAAGGACGCGTGGTCGGCCATCATCCGCACGGCCCACGAGACCCGGCTCGCCGATCCCCGTGACGACGACGCGCGCGGGGTCTCCGAGCAGATCGTGCGGCAGGACGGGCCCACCGTCTGAGCCGATCACGGCGCCGGGGGAGCCCTCCGCCGGCGCCCGGGCCCCCGGGCCGGTCAGTCGACCGGGTCGGGGGCCGTCGTCGTCCCGGCGCCGTCCGGCGCGGTCATCGCCAGGAGCCGGTCGAGGATCGCCGGCCCGTCGTCGGCGATGCCGTCGTGGTGGAAGGCGCCGGTCTCCCACACCCGCAGGCCGCGGACGCGCCGCGCGGTCTCGATCGAGAGGTCCCGGTCCACGTACACGTCGTCCGCGTAGACGGCGGCGGCCACGGGGACGGTGTTCTGCGCCAGGGAGGCCACGTCGTAGAGCGGGCCCCACTGCGTGCGCTCGGCGAGCAGCCGCGCCGTGCCGGCCAGGGGCCGCAGCCGGGGGTCGACCTCGACGGACCAGGGCATGACGTGTTCGCCCGTGGGCAGCGGGACCGTGGTCGCCTCCGGGTCGAAGTCCGGGTGCTCGGCGAGCATCCGGGACGCCGACCAGCCGGTGTCCGCCCGGCCGCCGGCCAGGTCCGCCGGCTGCGCGTAGATCGCCTCGTGCAGCACGGTGTAGAGCGGGTTGACGAGGCGGTCGTCCTGGTCGGCGACGGCGGCCAGGAACGTCTCGGACAGGCGCGGCGCGGGCCCGGTGCGGTCCACGGCCTCGGCGAGGACCCAGTGCAGGCGGTCCACGCGGGTGTTGCCGCCCAGCAGCATGCCCAGGGCCTGGGCCCGTCCCACGGTGAGCGGCCCGCCGCCGGGCAGGGGGATCGGGGCGCCCGCGTCCTCGGCGGCGCGGATCAGCCCCACGGCCTCCGCCCACGCGTCGCGGTCGGCCGGGTGCCGGTCGAAGAACTCCTCGGCGCGGGCCCGCATCCGGGCGTAGGTGGCCCGGTAGACCCGGTCGGCGTGGCCGGTGAGCGGGGCGAGGCCGCCGGTCACCAGGCTGCGCTGCAGGCCCTCGGGGTGGAAGGAGAGGTAGCTCAGCGTGCAGAACCCGCCGAAGCTCTGGCCCAGCGTGGTCCACGGCCCGGCGCCGAGGGCGAGGCGCAGCATCTCGGCGTCCCGCACGATCGAGGGCGCCCGCAGGTGTACCAGGTGCTCGGCGCGGGCCTCGTCCGTGGCGAAGGCGCCCGGGGCGGTCAGGGTCGCCACGGTGGCCGGGGTCGAGCGCCCCGTGCCGCGCTGGTCCAGCAGCAGCACGCGGTGGCTCTCGGCCAGCGCGCCGAGCCAGCCGCTCAGGCGCGCCGGGCGGGGCCCGGCACTGCCGGGGCCGCCCTGGAGGTACAGGGCCCAGGGACGCTCGCCCCCGGGGTCGTCCTTCGCCCGGATCTCCCGGGCGAAGACGGTCAACGTGCCGCGCCGGTGCGGCCCGACGCCGGTGCCCGCCGCGTCCTGCGCCTCGGCTTCGGCGAGGCCCAGCGCGTGGTCGATCGGCACCGTGAACCAGTGGTCCACCGTGACGGTGCCGTCGTAGAGCTCGGTGCGCTCGCCCACGCGGTGGCGGGCCGGCTCGAGCGGGGCGAAGCCGCGCGGGTCGCCCGCCACGGGCCGTCCTGCCGCCCGGGCGTCCCCGGCGCTCACAGGCCCCACCCGGACTCGGGCGCGCCCACGGAGACCACCCGGATCACGGGGTGGCCCGCCTCGTCGGAGGCGTCCAGGTCGACCACGGCGTTGATCCCGTGGTCCAGGTCCCCGTCGGGGTCCTTCAGGATCTGCCGCACCGCCCACCAGCGCGGGCCGGCCAGCTCCAGCGGGGCGGCGACGTCGGGGGCCGCGGTCACGCGGAACAGCTCGGGGCCGCGCGCGGCGGGGCCGTCGTCGATGTCCTCGTGGTCGTCGAAGTAGGCGTCGAGGGCGTCGGCCCAGTCGTCGGCGGACAGGTCGCCGGACAGGCGCGCGAGCGCCTCGTCCCGCTCGTCGCCGAACAGGCGCACCCGCTGGAACATCGCGTTGCGGACCATCACCCGGAACACGGGCTCGTTGTCCGTCAGGCGAGGCGGCGCCGGCGGCTCGAGCGCCTCCATGTCCCGGCGCAGCTCGTCGATGTCCCCGGCCACCAGGTCCTCCCACTCCTCCAGGAGGGACGAGTCGGTCTGCTTCACCATCTCGTCGAGCCAGTCCAGCAGCACCTGGAGATCCTCGGTGCGGGCCGCCTCGGGCACCGTGTGGCGCAGCGCCTTGACCGCGTCCGTGAGGTAGCGCAGCAGCACGCCCTCGGACCGGGCGATCCCGTAGAACCGCACGTAGTCGCCGAAGCCCATGGCCCGCTCGAACATGTCGCGCACCACGGACTTGGGGGTCAGCTCGAACTCCGCGAGCCACGGGGCGTCCTGCCGGTAGAGCTCGAACTGCTGCTCGAGGAGCTCGGCCAGCGGCCGCGGGTGGGTGATCTCGTCGAGGGCCCGCATGCGGTCGTTGTAGTCCATGCCCTCGGCCTTCATGGCGGCCACGGCCTCGCCCTTGGCGTGCTTGACCTGGGCGGAGAGCACCTGGCGCGGCGGGTCGAGGGTCGCCTCGATCACGGAGACCACGTCGAGCGCGTGGTCGGGATCGGCCGGGTCCAGCAGGTCGAGCGCGGCGAGGGCGAAGGGGGAGAGCGGCTGGTTGAGCGCGAAGTCCGGCTGCAGGTCCACCGTGAGGTCCACGGTGCGGCCCTCGGCGTCCGGCTCGGGCAGACGCTCGACGACGCCCGTGGCCAGCAGCTCCCGGAAGATCCCGAGCGCGCGGCGCATGAGCACCGCCTGGCGGGCCGGGGTCTCGTGGGTGCCGCGCAGCAGGCGCCGGACCGCGATCACCGGGTCGCCGGGCCGGTCGAGGATGTTCAGCAGCATGGAGTGCGTGATCCGCATGCGGGAGACCAGCGGCTCCGGCTCGGCGGAGACGAGGCGCTCGAACGTCGCCGGCCCCCACGAGACGAAGCCGGCCGGCGGGGTCTTGCGCTTGCCGGACTTCACGGACTGCTTCATGCGCTTGGCCCGCTCGGCCTCGTCCTTGACGTTCGCGAACTTCGCCGCGGCCTTGCGCTCGGCCGCCTTGTTCTCGATCACGTGCTCGGGGGCCTGGACCACCACGGTGCCGGAGGTGTCGAAGCCGGCCCGGCCCGCCCGGCCGGCGATCTGGTGGAACTCGCGGGCCTGGAGCAGACGGGTCTTCTCGCCGTCGAACTTGGACAGCGCGGTGAGCAGCACGGTGCGGATCGGCACGTTGATCCCGACGCCGAGCGTGTCCGTGCCGCAGATGACCTTGAGCAGCCCGTCCTGGGCCAGCTTCTCCACGAGGCGGCGGTACTTGGGCAGCATGCCCGCGTGGTGCACGCCGATGCCCGCCCGGACAAGGCGGTTCAGGGTGTGCCCGAAGCCCGCGGAGAAGCGGAAGCCGGCGATCCGCGCGGCGATCGCCTCCTTCTCCTCCCTGGACGTCACCGAGATCGAGGACAGACCCTGGGCCGTCTCCACGGCGTCCAGCTGCGAGAAGTGCACGATGTACACCGGTGCCTGGTGGGTGCTCACGAGCTCCTCGACCTTCTCCTGCAGCGGCACCTCGGACCACTCGAACGTCAGCGGGATGGGGCGCTGCGCGTGGGCGACGACGGCGACCTCGCGCCCGGTGCGCTCGGTCAGGTCCGCCTCGAGGCGGGCGGTGTCGCCGAGGGTGGCCGACATCAGCAGGAACCGGGCCTGCGGCAGCTCGAGGAGGGGCACCTGCCAGGCCCAGCCGCGGGAGGGGTCTGCGTAGTAGTGGAACTCGTCCATCACCACGGTGCCGATCTCCATGCCCGAGCCCTCGCGCAGCGCGCGGTTGGCGAGGATCTCGGCGGTGCAGCAGATGATGGGCGCGTCACCGTTGACGGTGGAGTCGCCCGTGACCATGCCGACGTTCTCCGCGCCGAACACGTCCACCAGCGCGAAGAACTTCTCCGAGACGAGCGCCTTGATCGGCGCCGTGTAATAGGAGACGGCGTCGTGGGCGAGCGCGTCGGCGTGCGCGGCCAGCGCCACCAGGGACTTGCCGGAGCCGGTGGGCGTCGCCAGGATCACGTGCCGGCCCTGGACCAGCTCGAGGGCGGCCTCCTCCTGGGCGGGGTAGAGCGAGATCCCGCGGTCCTCGGTCCAGGCCGCGAAGGCCCCGAAGACGTCGTCGGCGTCCGGGGCCGGCGGGAGCGCGTCGATGCGGTCGGTCAGCGAGGGCGGGTTCGTGGCGGCAGAAGTCATCGCCCCCAGGGTATCGGCCGCTCCGCGCGATACGGTGCCGCCATGAGTCAGATCGCGCCCGAGAGCCCGCACCCGGACACCGACGCCGTCGTGGGGGACGTGACCGGCCGACAGGGCGGGGGGTTCACCTGGGATCCCGCGCAGTACGAGGGCTTCGCCGAACACCGCGCCCGCCCCTTCCACGACCTGGTGGGGCGCGTGCACGCCGAGGCCCCGCGCGTCGTGGTGGACCTGGGCTGCGGCCCGGGGACCCTGACCCGGACGCTGGCCGAGCGCTGGCCGGACGCCGAGGTGATCGGTCTGGACGACTCGCCCGCCATGCTGGAGCGGGCCCGGGAGCAGGCGGCCCGCACGGGCGCCCCCGCCAACCTGCGCTTCGAGGCGGTCGACGCCTCGCAGTGGCGCCCGTCGGGGGCGACGGACGTCGTGGTGTCCAACGCGATGCTCCAGTGGATCCCGACGCACCGTCGCCTGATCCGGCGCTGGCTCGGGGACCTCACGCCGGGGGCGTGGTTCGCGGCGCAGATCCCGCGGCCCTACGAGCAGCCCTCCCACGCGGCGATCGTGGCGCTGGCGGAGGACCCGGCCTTCTCCGAGCCGCTGCACGGGGTGGCGACGACCCGCACCGTGGCGCCGCCCGAGGAGTACACGCGGCTGTTCCTCGAGGCGGGGTGGTCCCCGGTCGTCTGGGAGACGGAGTACCAGCAGGTGCTGACGGGCGAGGACCCGGTGTTCCGGTGGACCTCCGGCGCGGCCCTGCGACCGAGCCTGCAGGCCCTGGCCCGCTGGGACGCCGAGGAGGGCGCCGCCGAGGGCGCCGGGCTGCTCGAGGCGTTCGTGGACCGGTACCGCGCCGCCATGCGCGAGGCGTACCCGCCGGTGCCCGGTGTCACGGCCGACGACGGCGGCCCGGTCACGATCTTCCCGGCCCGGCGCCTGTTCATGGCGGGGCAGAAGCCGGCCTGACGCTGGGCCCGGGACCGCCCGGGCGCACCGTCACCAGCTGCGCTCGGCCCACTCCGGCAGGTGGGGGCGCTCGGCGCCCAGGGTCGTGGAGGCGCCGTGGCCGGGGTGGACCACCACGTCGTCGTCGAACGCGTCGAAGATCCGATCGCTCACGTCCGTGAACAGCTGACGGAACCGGCCGTCGTCGCCCTCGGTGTTGCCCACCCCGCCCGGGAAGAGGGAGTCGCCGGTGAAGAGCACGGCCGGCTCGTCCGCCTCGGGGCGGCACACCAGCGCGATGGACCCGGGCGTGTGGCCGCGCAGGGCCACCACCTCGAGCCGGAGCCCGTCCGCCCCCACGGTGTCCCCGTGGCGCAGGCGCACGTCGGGGGCGACCCCCGTGGCCTCGGCGATCGCGTCGGCGTCGTCCTCGCCGGCCGCCGTGCGGGCCCCGGTCAGGGAGGCCAGCGCCGGCAACGCGCGCACGTGGTCCCAGTGTCGATGCGTGGTGACGATCATCTCGAGGCGCGGCTCGCACGGGGTGTCGTCCGCGGCCGAGGCGATGAGGTCGCGGATGGCCTCGGCCTCGGCGGCGGCGTCGATCAGCACCTGCGCCCCCGTGGTCTTGGAGGTGAGCAGGTACACGTTGTTGTCCATCTCCGACACGGAGCAGGTGCGCACCGTGACGGCGGGCAGATCGTGCAGGAGGCGGTTCCGGGCGGTCTCGGGCATGCGCAACAGTGTACGGACGGGGCGGTGAGGCGCCAGGGCGGGCCCGGCCCGCGGTGGGTTCGCCCACAGGCGAGACCCCGGTGTCGTGTCCGTACCCGCCCCTATGCTGGCCGCGTGCCCAAGAACTCCTCCACCACCGTCTCCTCCGCCGTCGAGGCCCACCCCGGCGGCCTCGCCTCCGGCCCCGGCGGCGCGCGCTCGGGCGAGCGGGACCGCATCGTCGTCCAGGGCGCCCGCGAGCACAACCTGAAGGACGTGGACGTCAGCTTCCCGCGGGACGCCATGGTCGTGTTCACGGGTCTGTCCGGCTCGGGCAAGTCCTCCCTGGCCTTCGACACGATCTTCGCCGAGGGCCAGCGACGCTACGTCGAGTCGCTCTCCTCCTACGCCCGCATGTTCCTGGGCCGGGTGGACAAGCCGGACGTGGACTTCATCGAGGGCCTGTCCCCGGCCGTGTCCATCGACCAGAAGTCGACCAACCGCAACCCGCGCTCCACGGTGGGGACCATCACCGAGATCTACGACTACATGCGCCTGCTCTGGGCGCGTGTCGGGGTGCCGCACTGCCCGCAGTGCGGCGAGCCGGTGAGCCGGCAGACCCCGCAGCAGATCGTGGACCAGCTCGAGGAGCTGCCCGAGCGCACCCGCTTCCAGGTGCTCGCGCCCGTGGTCCGCGGCCGCAAGGGCGAGTTCGTGGACCTGTTCAAGGACCTGTCCACGCAGGGCTTCGCCCGCGCCGTCGTGGACGGGGAGACCGTCCAGCTCTCGGACCCGCCCGTGCTGAAGAAGCAGGTCAAGCACACCATCGCCGTCGTCGTGGACCGCCTCGCCATGAAGGAGGGCATCCGCCAGCGCCTCACCGACTCGGTGGAGACCGCCCTGAAGCTGGCGGACGGCCTCGTCGTGGCCGAGTTCGTGGACGTGGAGCCGGTCGCCGAGAAGGGCAGGAAGAACACCGCGGAGTTCGGCGGGCGGGACGCCGAGGGCAACCCCCGGTACCGCTCGTTCTCCGAGAAGCTCTCCTGCCCCAACGGGCACGAGCAGACCGTGGACGAGATCGAGCCGCGCTCGTTCTCCTTCAACAACCCGTTCGGCGCGTGCCCCGAGTGCACCGGCATCGGCTCCCGTCTGCAGGTGGACCCGGACCTCGTCGTCGCCAACGACGAGCTGTCCCTGCGCGAGGGCGCCGTCGTGCCGTGGTCGCTCGGCAAGTCCACCTCGGACTACTGGCTGCGCGTGCTCGGCGGGCTGGGCAAGGAGATGGGCTTCTCCCTGGACACCCCGTGGAAGGACCTGACGGAGGCGGAGCGCGACGCCGTCCTGCACGGCAAGGACTTCAAGGTGGAGGTGACGTTCCGCAACCGGTTCGGCCGCGAGCGCCGCTACACCACGGGCTTCGAGGGCGTCATCCCCTACGTGATGCGCAAGCACGGGGAGACCGAGTCGGACGGCGCCCGCGAGCGCTACGAGTCGTTCATGCGGGAGATCCCGTGCCCGGCGTGCCACGGGGCCCGCCTCAACCCCACGGTCCTGAACGTGCTCGTGGGCGGCCTGTCCATCGCGGACGCCACCCGCCTGCCCATGCGGGAGGCCATGGAGTTCTTCTCGGGGCTGCGGCTGACGGACCGGGAGCGGCAGATCGCGGACCAGGTGCTCAAGGAGATCCTGGCCCGGCTGGCGTTCCTGCTGGACGTCGGCCTGGAGTACCTCAACCTGGAGCGGCCGGCCGGCACCCTCTCTGGAGGCGAGGCCCAGCGCATCCGCCTGGCCACGCAGATCGGCTCCGGGCTGGTCGGCGTCCTCTACGTGCTCGACGAGCCGTCCATCGGCCTGCACCAGCGGGACAACCGCCGCCTCATCGAGACCCTCCTGCGCCTGCGGGACCTCGGCAACACCCTCATCGTCGTCGAGCACGACGAGGACACGATCGCCGAGGCGGACTGGATCGTGGACATCGGTCCTCGCGCGGGCGAGCACGGGGGCGAGGTCGTGCACTCGGGCTCCCTGGCGGATCTCAAGGCGAACACGCGGTCCGTCACCGGCGACTACCTCTCCGGGCGCCGCTCCATCGCGGTGCCGGAGCGGCGTCGCGTCCCGGAGAAGGGGCGCGTGCTGACGGTCCGCGGCGCCCAGGAGAACAACCTGAAGGACGTCTCGGTGGAGGTCCCGCTCGGGGTCCTCACGGCCGTGACGGGTGTGTCCGGCTCGGGCAAGTCCACGCTGATCAACGAGATCCTCTACAAGGTCCTGGCCAACCGGCTCAACGGCGCCAAGCTCGTGCCCGGCCGGCACCGGTCCGTGGAGGGGCTCGAGCACCTGGACAAGGTGGTCCACGTGGACCAGAGCCCCATCGGGCGCACGCCGCGCTCCAACCCCGCCACCTACACCGGCGTGTTCGACGCGATCCGCAAGCTCTTCGCAGAGACCCCCGAGGCGAAGGTCCGGGGCTACCAGCAGGGCCGGTTCTCCTTCAACATCAAGGGCGGGCGCTGCGAGGCGTGCGCGGGGGACGGCACGCTGAAGATCGAGATGAACTTCCTGCCGGACGTCTACGTGCCGTGCGAGGTGTGCCACGGGGCCCGGTACAACCGGGAGACGCTCGAGGTCACCTACAAGGGCAAGAACATCGCCGAGGTCCTCGACATGCCGATCGAGGAGGCCGCGGACTTCTTCAGCGCGTACACCCGCATCTCGCGGTACCTGGACACGCTCGTCGACGTCGGTCTGGGCTACGTCCGCCTGGGCCAGCCCGCCACCACGCTCTCGGGCGGCGAGGCCCAGCGCGTGAAGCTGGCGGCCGAGCTCCAGAAGCGCTCCAACGGCCGCACCATCTACGTGCTGGACGAGCCGACCACGGGGCTGCACTTCGACGACATCCGCAAGCTCCTGCACGTGCTCCAGTCCCTCGTGGACAAGGGCAACACGGTGCTCACCATCGAGCACAACCTCGACGTCATCAAGAGTGCCGACCACGTGATCGACCTCGGCCCCGAGGGCGGCTCCGGGGGCGGCACGATCGTGGCCGCGGGCACGCCGGAGGAGGTCGCACACGTCGCGGAGAGCCACACGGGCCGGTTCCTCGCGGAACTGCTCGCGTAGCATGGACCCCGCCCACGCAGGACGCGGACGAAGGAGAGCCATGGCGACGTCGGAGCCCGTGCGCAGGAGCGCCGCCGCGCTCCTGCGGCTCACCTGCCGCCCCGAGGTCGTCGGCATGGAGCACGTCCCTGCGCGGGGCCCCTTCGTCATGGCCTCCAACCACCTGTCCTTCGTCGACTCGGTGATCCTCCAGGCCCTCGCCCCCCGCCCGGTCCACTTCTTCGCCAAGGAGGAGTACTTCACGGGCACGGGCCTGCGGGGCCGCGTCCGGCGGCGGTTCTTCGAGTCCGTGGGCTCCGTCCCCGTCCGCCGGGGCGAGCAGGCCGCCTCCGTGGCCGCGCTCGAGTCCCTCGTGGGCCTGCTCGAGTCCGGCCAGGGCGTCGGCATCTACCCGGAGGGCACCCGCAGCCGCGACGGCCGCCTCTACCGCGGCCGCACCGGTGCGGCCTGGCTGGCCCTGGCCACGGGCGCACCCGTGGTGCCCGTGGGCCTCGTCGGCACGCAGCACCTCCAGCCGCCGGACACGAACGGCTTCCGTCCCCACCGGTTCTCCGTGCGCGTGGGCGCGCCCCTGGACTTCGGCCACCCCGGGCGTCGACACACCCTGCCGCAGCGCCGCGACGCGACGGCGGCGATCATGGACGCCATCGGCGCGCTCTCGGGGCAGGAGCGCGTGGACGCCTACAACGCCGCCCCGGGTGCCCGTGGCTGATCCGGCCTCCTACCGCCCGGCTCCGGGCGAGATCTCCACGTCGCCCGGCGTCTACCGCTTCCGCGACGCGGACGGACGCGTCGTCTACGTCGGCAAGGCGAAGAACCTGCGCGCCCGCCTGAGCTCCTATTTCCAGGACCCCGCCCGGCTGGCCACCAAGACCCGGACCATGGTGTTCACGGCGGCCGCGGTCGAGTGGACCGTCGTCGGCTCCGAGCTGGAGGCGCTCCAGCTCGAGTACACGTGGATCAAGGAGTACCGCCCCCGGTTCAACATCATGTACCGGGACGACAAGTCGTACCCGTACCTGGCCGTGACCATGAACGAGCAGTTCCCGCGCGTCCAGGTGATGCGCGGCGACCGGAAGCCCGGCGTGAAGTACTTCGGCCCGTTCCACCCGGCCAAGGCGATCCGCGAGACCGTGGACCTGATGCTGCGCGTCTTCCCGGTCCGCACGTGCTCGGCCGGCGTGTTCAAGCGGGCCCGCGCCCAGGACCGGCCGTGCCTGCTCGGCTACATCGGCAAGTGCTCGGCGCCCTGCGTGGGCCGGATCAGCCCGGCGGACCATCGCGCGCTGGCCCAGGACTTCTGCGACTTCATGGCCGGGGACGCGAACCGGTTCATCCGCGAGCTGGAGAAGGCCATGGCCCGTGCCGTCGAGGAGCTGCGCTACGAGGACGCGGCCCGGCTGCGGGACGACATCGCCGCGCTGCGCCGCGTGTTCGAGCGCAACGCCGTGGTGCTGCCGGAGAACACGGAGGCGGACATCTTCGCCCTGCACGCGGACGAGCTGGAGGTCGCGGTGCAGGTGTTCCACGTCCGGCAGGGACGCATCCGCGGCCAGCGCGGCTGGGTCATGGAGCGCGTGGAGGACGTCGCCGAGCCGGAGATGGTCGCGCACCTGCTCCAGCAGGTCTACGGCGACCTCGAGGGGCCGGAGCGCATCCCGCACGAGATCCTCGTCCCGGTCGAGCCCGACGACGCCGCACAGCTCACCGAGTGGCTCTCGGGCCTGCGCGGGTCCCGGGTCGCCGTGCGCGTGCCCCGGCGGGGCTCGAAGGCGGACCTCATGGAGACCGTCCGGGAGAACGCGGAGATGGCCCTCAAGCTGCACAAGTCGCGGCGGTCCGGGGACCTCACCACCCGCTCCGCCGCCCTGCGGGAGCTGCAGGAGGCCCTGGAGATCACCGAGCCCCTGCTGCGCATCGAGTGCTACGACATCTCCCACTCCCAGGGCACCAACGTGGTCGGCTCGATGGTCGTCATGGAGGACGGGCTGCCGAAGAAGAAGGACTACCGCCGCTTCAACGTCACGGGGGAGGCCGCCCGGGACGACACGGCGTCCCTGCGCGACGTCCTGCGGCGTCGTTTCGCCCGCCTGGCCAAGGAGCGCGCGGAGGGCGCCCCGCTCTCCGGTCAGGTCGAGGGGGACGATCAGGAGGCGGGGCGCCGCTTCGCGTACCCGCCCTCGCTCGTGGTGGTCGACGGCGGCCCGCCCCAGGTGGCCGCGGCCGCGGCGGTCCTCGAGGAGCTGGGCCTGGACGACCTGCCCGTGGTCGGGCTGGCCAAGCGGCTCGAGGAGGTGTGGCTGCCGGGCGACGAGTTCCCGGTGGTCCTGCCGCGCACCTCGGAGGGCCTGTACCTGCTCCAGCGCATCCGTGACGAGTCGCACCGGTTCGCGATCGCGGGCCACCGCAGCCGGCGGTCCAAGGCGATGACCGTCTCCGCCCTGGACGGGATCCCGGGCCTGGGCCCGGCCAAGCGCACCGCGCTGCTGAACCACTTCGGCTCCGTCGCCGAGATCCGGGCCGCCGGCGTGGACCGGCTGACCGAGGTCGCCGGCATCGGGCCGCGGCTGGCCGAGGCCGTCCACACGGCGCTCACGGCCGACACGCCCGCGGATACAGTGGAGTCATGACCGAGGAGACCCTCCAGCCGGAGAAGCCGCCGACATCCGAGGTGCTCGTGATCGCCGGGATGTCCGGCGCCGGACGGACCACCGCCGCGCACGCGCTCGAGGACCACGGCTGGGACGTGGTGGAGAACATGCCGCCGGCCCTGTTCGGCACGCTGGCCGAGCTCATCGCCCGCTCGCCGGAGGCGTTCCCGCGCCTGGCGATCGTGGTGGACGTGCGCTCGCGCTCCTACTTCGAGGAGCTGTACGCCGCCCTGCAGCACCTGGCCAACAGCGGAGTGGAGTATCGCACCGTGTTCCTCGATGCGGAGGACCACGTCCTCCTGCAACGCTTCGAGGCCGGCCGCCGCCCCCACCCGATGCAGGGCAACGCCCGGCTGCTGGACGGCATCCGCGCGGAGCGGGACGTCGTCGAGCCGCTCAAGGCGCGTGCCGACGTCGTGGTGGACACCACCGAGCTGAACGTGCACGGCCTGGCCACGGAGATCACCGAGCTGTTCTCGGAGTCCGGCCCCGTCACGCTGCGCCTGACCATCATGAGCTTCGGGTTCAAGTACGGCGTCCCGGCGGACGCGAACTTCGTGGCGGACATGCGCTTCATCCCCAACCCCCACTGGGTGCCGGCGCTGCGTCCGCACACGGGCACGGAGGCCGCGGTCGCGGACTACGTGCTCTCCCGCCCCGGTGTCGAGGACTTCCTGCGCGCGTACGTCGCCATGCTGGGGCCGGTGTTCGAGGGCTACCGGCGGGAGAACAAGCACTACGCCACGCTCGCCATCGGCTGCACGGGCGGCAAGCACCGCTCCGTGGCCGTCGCCGAGGAGCTCGCCCGGCGCCTGGCCCAGGTGCCCCACGTCACGGTGCACGTCCAGCACCGGGACATGGGGCGCGAATGACGTCCCCGCTCACCGGCCAGCTGCCCCTGCCGCCCGGGATGGGTTCGGAAGGGCGCGGGGTGGGCGCCGGCATGTCCCGCCCCACGGCCCGGGTCACCGCCCTCGGCGGCGGCCACGGCCTCTCCGCGTCCCTCGCGGCCCTGCGGCACGTGGCCGGGCACCTCACGGCCGTCGTCACGGTGGCGGACGACGGCGGCTCCTCCGGCACCATCCGCCGGGAGATGGCGGTGCTGCCGCCCGGCGACCTCCGCATGGCGCTGGCCGCCCTGTGCGACGACACCGACTGGGGTCGGACCTGGGCCCACGTCATGCAGCACCGCTTCCGCTCCACCGAGGTGCCCGCGGACCAGGCCACCCTGGACAACCACGCGCTCGGGAACCTCCTGATCGTCGCCCTCTGGGAGCTGCTGGGCGACCCGGTGGACGGGCTGCGCTGGGCCGGCGCCCTGCTGCGGGCGCACGGCGAGGTCCTGCCGGTCTCGCGGGTGCCGCTGACCATCGGCGGGGACGTGCTCAGCGCCGGCCCGGACGGCCGCCTGCGCACCCGATGCGTGGAGGGCCAGGTGGCCCTCGCGGTCGCCGCGTTCGAGGGGCGCGTCACCGACGTCCGCCTGAGCCCGTCCGACGCCCCCGCCACCCCGGAGGCGCTCTCGGCGATCGAGCTGGCCGACTGGGTGGTGCTCGGACCCGGCTCGCTGTACACGTCGGTGCTGCCGCACCTGCTGATGCCGGACGTGCGCGCGGCCCTCGCCGCCACCGCCGCCCGGCGCCTCATGGTGCTGAACCTGCGCACGGGAGACCAGGAGACCACCGGCCTCACCCACGCCGACCACCTCAAGGTGCTGCGCTCCTATGCGCCGGACCTCCGGCTGGACGTGGTGATCGCCGACGTGGACGCGGTCACCGACCGGGCGGCGGTGGAGGCCGAGGCGGCCCGGATGGGCGCGCGCGTGGCGTTCAGTAGAGTGAGCAGTGCCCAGGATCCCCAGGTCCACGACCCGCTGCGCCTGGCCGTCGCGATCGACGAGGCGATGACCCACTGACGCGCGCACCTCGCCGAGAAGGAGCACGAGCATGGCGCTGACCATGACCCTCAAGGAGGAGCTGGCCCGTGTGCCGGTCGCCGCGACCCCGGAGCGGCGGGCGGAGACCGCGGCGATGCTGCGGTTCGCCGGGGGGTTGCACCTCGTGGCCGGCCGCGTCGTCGTGGAGGCGGAGCTGGACCACGGCGCCAGCGTGCGCCGCCTGCGCGCCGCCATCACCGACCTGTACGGCCTGGCCCCGGAGATCGTGGTGATCTCCGGCGGCAACCTGCGCCGTGGTCAGCGGTACGTGCTCCGGGTCGTGCGCGGGGGAGAGGACCTCGCCCGGCAGACCGGGCTCATCGACCAGCGGGGACGGCCCGTGCGTGGCCTCGCGCCGGTCCTCGTCAGCGGGACGACGGCGGCCACCGCCGCCGTGTGGCGCGGGGCCCTGCTGGCCCACGGCTCCCTCACCGAGCCCGGCCGCTCGGCGGCCCTCGAGGTGACCACGCCGGGCCCGGAGGCCGCGCTCGCGCTGGTGGGGGCCGCGCGTCGGCTCCGCGTGGCGGCGAAGGCACGCGAGGTGCGTCAGTCGGACCGCGTCGTGGTCCGCGACGGCGAGGCGATCGCCACGCTGCTGGCCGCCGTCGGCGCGGAGCAGACCGCGACCCTCTGGCGCGAGCGGCGCGAGCGCAAGGAGGTCCGGGCCACCGCCAACCGCCTGGCGAACTTCGACGACGCCAACCTGCGCCGCTCCGCCCAGGCCGCCGTCATGGCCGGGGCGAAGGTGGAGCGGGCCCTCGAGATCCTCGGCGACGAGGTGCCCGACCACCTTCGCTACGCAGGTCGACTGCGCCTCGAGCACAAGCAGGCCTCCCTCGACGAGCTCGGCCGCCTCGCGGACCCGCCGATGACCAAGGACGCCGTCGCCGGGCGCATCCGCCGGCTGCTGGCCATGGCGGACAAGCGGGCCGCCGAGCGGGGCGTTCCCGGGACGGACGCGGCCTCCGAGGGCTGAGCGCGGGATCACCGTCGACGGGATCTGGCCCCGGCGCTCCGCCCCCGATCACAATGGAGACGGACGGAATACGCCGCCGAGACGCGAGGTTGCCCGAGATGGAGGCCGAGGGCGTCCTGCCCGCAGCCTCGCCTGACCAAGGAGGAAGCATGACCGAATACACCCTTCCGGAGCTGGACTACGACTACGCCGCGCTGGAGCCGCACATCTCGGCCCGCATCATGGAGCTGCACCACTCCAAGCACCACGCCACGTACGTCAAGGGCGCGAACACCGCCCTGGAGAAGCTGGCCGCCGCGCGTGAGGCCGGCGACTTCGGCTCCGTGAACCAGCTGTCGAAGGACCTCGCCTTCAACCTGGGCGGGCACACGAACCACTCGATCTTCTGGAAGAACCTCTCGCCGGAGGGCGGCGACAAGCCGACCGGCGAGCTGGCCGCCGCCATCGACGAGTACTTCGGCTCGTTCGACCAGTTCCAGGCCCACTTCACCGCCGCCGCCCTCGGCATCCAGGGCTCCGGCTGGGCCGTGCTGGCCTACGAGCCCATCGGCGGCAACCTGGTGATCGAGCAGTTCTACGACCAGCAGAACGGCGTGCCGGTCGCCACCATCCCGCTGTTCCAGCTGGACATGTGGGAGCACGCCTTCTACCTCGACTACCAGAACGTCAAGGCGGACTACGTCAAGGCGATCTGGAACATCGTGAACTGGGCCGACGTGCAGGCCCGCTTCGAGGCCGCCCGCGCCGGCGCCTCCGGCCTGATCCTCCCGGCCTGATCCACACCGCGCACCGGGGCGCTGACGTCGTGGCCCCACGACGTCAGCGCCCCGATGCGGGGAGGGGCTCGGCGCTCCGGCCCTGTCCCCACCGCGCGCCCGGACCGGGCGCGACCGCTCGACCGTACCGCCCCGGACCCACCGCCACGGGGACCACGCAACGCGAACTAACGAGAGAGACCACCATGACCAAGATCGCCATCAACGGCTACGGCCGCATCGGACGCAACATCGTGCGCGTGCTCAGGGACCGCGGCCACGAGAACCTCGAGCTGGTCGCGGTGAACGACCTCGCCGACCCCGAGGACCTGTTCTGGCTGACCCAGTACGACACCATCCTGGGCCGCTACCCGGGCGAGCTGGAGCGGACCGAGAAGGGGTTCCGCATCGACGGCCGCGACGTCGCGTTCTTCCAGGAGGCCGACCCGACGAAGCTGCCGTGGGGTGAGCTCGGCGTGGACCTGGTCATCGAGTGCACCGGCATCTTCACGACCGGCCCCAAGGCGCAGGCCCACCTCGACGCGGGGGCCAAGAAGGTCCTCATCTCGGCCCCCGCCAAGGAGGTCGACGGCACCTTCGTGATGGGCGTGAACGAGCACACCTACGACGCGGAGTCGATGCACATCGTCTCGAACGCCTCGTGCACCACGAACTGCCTGGCCCCGATGGCGAAGGTCCTCAACGACGAGTTCGGCATCGTGGACGGCATCATGACCACGATCCACGCGTACACCGGCGACCAGAACCTGCACGACAACGTGCACAAGAAGGATCGCCGTCGGGCGCGCGCCGCGGCCCAGAACATGGTGCCCACCTCCACGGGCGCGGCCAAGGCCATCGGCGAGGTCATCCCGGAGCTGAAGGGCAAGCTCGACGGCTTCGCCATGCGGGTGCCCACCATCACCGGCTCGGCCACCGACCTGACCGTGGAGCTGACGCGCCACGTGGAGGTCGAGGAGATCAACGCGGCGTTCAAGAAGGCCGCGGAGTCCGGTCCGCTGCAGGGCCGCCTGGTCTACTCGGAGGACCCGATCGTGTCCTCGGACATCATCACCTCCCCGGCGGCGTGCACCTTCGACGCCCCGCTGACCAAGTCCATCGGCCAGACCGTGAAGATCATCGGCTGGTACGACAACGAGTACGGCTACACCTCCCAGCTCATGGACTTCGCAGACCTCATCGGCTCGAAGCTCTGAGCCCGCACGGCGCCCGACGGCCCGGGCCGACGGTTCCTCCGTCGGCCCGGGCCGTCCGCCTAGACTGCACCGTGAACCGACCCCGCTCCGGCACCCCAGGAGGCATCATGCCCGCACCGACCCTCACCGATCTGCTCGAGGCCGGCGTCGCCGGCCGCACCGTGCTCATCCGGTCCGACCTGAACGTCCCGCTGGACGGGGACACCGTCACCGACGACGGCCGCATCCGTGCCTCGCTGCCCGCGATCCGGGACCTGGCCGAGGCCGGTGCGCGCGTGATCGTCATGGCCCACCTGGGCCGCCCCAAGGGTGAGCCGGACCCCGCGTACTCCCTCCGCCCCGTCGCCGCGCGCATGGCCGAGCTGCTGGGCACCGACGTCGCCCTCGCCGCGGACGTGACCGGGGACGACGCGCGCGCGAAGGCCGCCGCCCTGCAGGACGGCCAGGTGCTGCTGCTGGAGAACGTGCGCTTCGACGCCCGCGAGACCTCCAAGGACGATGCCGAGCGCGCCGCACTGGCCGGCGAGATGGCGGCGCTGGCCGGCGACGACGGCGCCTACGTGGGCGACGCCTTCGGCGCGGTCCACCGCAAGCACGCCTCCGTGTTCGACGTCGCGGCACAGCTGCCGGCCCACCAGGGCCCGCTGGTCGCCGCCGAGCTCGAGGTGCTCACCCGTCTGACCGAGTCCCCGGAGCGGCCTTACGTCGTCGTGCTGGGCGGGTCGAAGGTCTCGGACAAGCTGGCCGTGATCGACAACCTGCTGGACAAGGCCGACACGCTGCTGATCGGCGGCGGCATGCTCTTCACGTTCCTCAAGGCGCAGGGCCACGAGGTGGGCGCCTCCCTGCTCGAGGAGGACCAGCTCGACACCGTCCGCGAGTACCTGCGCCGCTCCGAGGCCGGGGCCGCCCGCATCGTGCTCCCCACGGACATCGTCATGGCCTCCGGCTTCGCGGCCGACGCCGAGCACGAGGTCCTGGCCGTGGACGCCCTCACCTCGGGCGCGCACGGCGCGTCCGCCATGGGCTTGGACATCGGCCCCGAGACGGCCCGGGCGTTCGCGGAGCAGATCCGCGGCGCCCAGACCGTGTTCTGGAACGGCCCCATGGGCGTGTTCGAGTTCCCGGCCTTCGCGGAGGGCACCCGGGCGGTGGCCCGGGCCCTCACCGAGGCCTCCGCGGCCGGCGGCCTGTCGGTGGTCGGCGGCGGCGACTCCGCGGCGGCCGTGCGCACGCTCGGCTTCGCCGACGACGCGTTCGGCCACATCTCCACCGGCGGCGGCGCCTCCCTCGAATACCTCGAGGGCAAGGAGCTGCCGGGCGTCACCGCCCTGGCCGGCGAGGGGCGGGCGTGAGCATGGCGGAGCAGACCACGCGCGTGCCGCTGATCGCGGGCAACTGGAAGATGAACCTGGACCACCTCGAGGCCGTCACCCTGGTGCAGCGCCTCACGTGGCTCCTCTCGGACGCGGACCATGACCAGGAGGCCGTGGAGGTCGCGGTGTTCCCGCCCTTCACGGGCCTGCGGTCCGTGCAGACGCTCGTCACCGGTGACCGCCTGGACCTCGTCTACGGCGCGCAGGACCTCTCGCCCGAGGACGCCGGCGCCTACACGGGCGACGTCTCCGGCGCGTTCCTGGCCGCGCTGGGGTGCCGTTACGCGATCGTGGGCCACTCCGAGCGCCGCACCCTCCACGGGGAGGACGACGCCCTCGTCGCGCGCAAGGCCGCCGCGGCCCTGCGCCACGGCCTCACCCCGGTGATCTGCGTGGGCGAGGGCCTGGAGGTGCGCCAGGCCGGCCGGCACGTCGAGCACACGCTCGCCCAGCTGGAGGGCTCGATCGCGGGCCTGTCGGCGCAGGACGTGGCCGGCGTCGTCGTCGCCTACGAGCCCGTGTGGGCGATCGGCACGGGCGAGGTCGCCGGCCCCGAGGACGCGCAGCAGATGTGCGCGGCCCTGCGCGCCCGCGTGGCCGCACTGCACGGCGACGACGTCGCCGCCGGACTGCGGATCCTCTACGGCGGCTCCGTGAAGTCCTCCAGCGCGCCGGCGCTGCTGGCGCAGCCAGACGTGGACGGCGCCCTCGTGGGCGGCGCCAGCCTCGACGCGGACGAGTTTGCTAAGATCGTCCGGTTCGACCAGGCCTGATCCGTCCGGCCCGACCGACCGCATTCTCCGTGACGGCCCCGGCGCGCGCCGGGGCCGCACCTCGACCCGAGGAGCCCTCCCGTGGACGTCCTGACCCTGGCCCTGCAGATCCTCGTGGTCGTGCTCAGCGTGGTCATCGTGCTGCTCATCCTGCTGCACAAGGGCCGCGGCGGCGGCGTCTCGGACATGTTCGGCGGCGGCGTGACCAGCTCGATGAGCTCCTCGGGCTCCGCCCAGCGTCTGCTCACCCGCCTGACCGTCGGCTCCGTGGTCGCCTGGGGTGTCGTGATCGCCCTGCTCGGCGTCCTGCCGCGTCTGACCATGGAGTCCTGAGGCCGCCCCGCCGGGCCCCGACGCGAACGCCCCGCACGGAAGATCCGTGCGGGGCGTTCGCGCGTCCCGGACCGGTGGGGCGCCGGGGGCCCCTCAGCGTTCGGAGGCCTGCACGGGGGAGAGGTCCGTGCGCGGCAGGCCCTGGTGGAGCACGGCGCCGAAGACCTCGTCCGGGTCCAGGCGGCGCAGCTCCTCGGCCAGGCAGTCCTGGATCGTCCGGCGTGGCAGGGAGATGCGCTGCACCGGCCGGCCCTGCTGATAGAGCCGGGCCACCTGCGACTGCGAGCGGGAGAGCACCACGTCCCCGTCCGTGCACCGCAGGCGCACCGCACGGATCCCGTGGCCGACCTTCGAGTGCGCGATCGTCACGGGCACCTTCAGGGTCAGGGTGAGCCACGCCGCGAGCAGCATGGTGCTGGGGGAGTCCGGCGCCCCGTCCACCGTCACCGAGCGCAGGGTGGCCACGTCGAGCGTGTCGAAGATCCCGGCCACCTGGATCCGCCACAGCGTCAGGCGCGTCCAGGCCAGGTCGGTGTCCCCCTCATGGTGGCCCGCGCGCAGAGCCCACAGGGCGGGCTCGGCCGCGGACGCCGAGGCCGTGTCCGTGATCCGGCGGTGGGCCAGGCGACCGAGCGCCGTCGCCGAGGGGACCCCGGGTGGCACCCCGGGCCACCACACGACGATGGGCGCATCGGGCAGGAGCAGCCCGGAGACGAGCGACTCGTCGGCGTGGGCGTTCTCCCCGGCGCACCACAGCACCACGACGTCGGAGGCGCCGGCGTCGCCCCCGACCCGGATCTCGGCGTCCAGGCGGGTGGGGGCCGCGGGGTCGCCCAGGGCCAGGACGACGATGCGGCACGGGTGTTCGAGCGAGGCCGCGTTGGCGGCCTGGACGGCGGACTCGATGCCGGCGTCGTCCGTGCTGATCACGAGCGTGAGGACGCGGCCGAGGGCCACGACCCCGCTCTTCTCGCGCAGCTGCGTGATGCGCTTGGCCACCTGGGAGGTGGTGGTGTCGTGCATGCGGATCTTCACGGGCGCCTCCAGCTTCGTCCGTCGCGGGCCATGAGGGCGTCGGCCGAGGGCGGTCCCCACGTGCCCGGGGCGTAGGGCTCGGGCTGGGTGCCCAGGCTCGCCCAGTGCTCCTCGAACGGGTCCACGATCCGCCAGGACAGCTCCACCTCGGCCTGGCGCGGGAACAGCGGCGGCTCCCCGAGGAGCACGTCGAGGATGAGACGCTCGTACGCCTCGGGGGAGTCCTCGGTGAAGGCGTGGCCGTAGCCGAAGTCCATCGTGACGTCGCGGATCTCGGTCTGCGTGCCGGGCACCTTGGACGCGAAGCGGATGGTGACGCCCTCGTCCGGCTGCACCCGGATGACGATGATGTTCTGCCCGAACTCGTCCCCGTCGTGGACGGGGAACAGCAGGTGCGGGGGCTTCTTGAAGACGACGGCGATCTCCGTCACCCGCCGGCCGAGGCGTTTGCCGGCCCGCAGGTAGAACGGCACGCCCTGCCAGCGCCGCGTGCGGATGCCCACCTTGAGCGCGGCGTACGTCTCCGTGACGGACGCCGGGTTGAAGCCCTCCTCGTCGAGGAATCCCGTGACCCGCTCGCCGCCCTGCCAGCCGGAGGTGTACTGGCCGCGGGCGGAGGCCGCCGCGAGTCCCTCGGGCGTGTCCGGGACGGTCACGGCCTCGAGGACCTTCTCCTTCTCCGCGCGCAGATGGTCCGCGTCGAACGAGATCGGCTCCTCCATCGCGGTGAACGCGAGCAGCTGCAGGAGGTGGTTCTGGATGACGTCGCGCGCCGCGCCCACGCCGTCGTAGTAGCTCGCCCGTCCACCGATGCCGATGTCCTCGGCCATCGTGATCTGGACGTGGTCCACGTGCTCCGCGTTCCAGAGCGGCTCGAACATCCGGTTGGCGAACCGGAACGCGAGGATGTTCTGCACCGTCTCCTTGCCGAGGTAGTGGTCGATGCGGAACACCGCGTCCGAGGGGAAGACGCGCTCGATCACAGCATTGAGCTCCTGCGCGCTGGCCAGGTCGTGGCCGAAGGGCTTCTCGATGACCACGCGGCGCCACGGGCCCTCGGCCGGCTGCGACCGGTCGGCCAGGCCCTGGTCGGCCAGGTGGCGGGAGACGGCCTCGAACCAGTCCGGCGGGATGGAGAGGTAGAACGCGGTGTTCCCCCGCGTGCCGCGTGAGGTCTCGAGCTCGGCGAGCACCTCGTCGAGACGGACGTAGGCAGCCTCGTCGTCGAACGCGCCGGAGACGAAGCGCAGACCGCCCTGGAACTGGTCCCACACGGTCTCGTCGAACGTGGTCCGGGAGGAGGCCTCGACGGCGGCGCGCACGTAGTCGGCGAACTCCTCGTCGGACCAGCTGCGGCGACCGAAGCCGACGAGGGAGAACGCCGGCGGCAGCAGGCCGCGTTGGGCCAGGTCGTACATGGCCGGCAGGAGCTTCTTCTTCGCCAGGTCGCCCGTCACGCCGAACAGCACGAGCGCCGACGGGCCCGCGATGCGGGTCAGGCGCCGGTCACGGGGGTCGCGCAGCGGGTTGCGGGGGGCGGTCCGGGACTCACCGGCCACGGACGGCGCTCCTCAGGGCCTCGATGCCCGCGTCGCGGCGGCGCAGGTGCAGGGTGACCACGGGGCGGCCGAGATCGCCCAGCACCCGGGCGTCGCCCGCTGCCTGCGCGGCGATGAGCCTGCCCAGGGAGAACGGGCGGCCGGGCACCTCGAGGTCCAGGCCGGCGTCGCCGGTGATCTGCAGGAACACGCCGACGGCCGGGCCGCCCTTGTGGAACTGTCCGGTGGAGTGCAGGAACCGCGGACCCCAGCCGAACGTGACCGGGCGGCCGACCAGGTCCGCCAGGTCCGCGCGCAGCTCCTCGAGCTCGGCGTCGTCATGACGGGAGAGGTAGGCGTGGACCGCCAGGTAGCCGCCCTCGGGCACCAGTGCCGCCGTGGCGCGCAGCACGCCGGCCAGGTCCGGGGCAGAGGTCACGGACGCCGGGCCGGAGACCTCGACACCCTCCACCTCGCCGTCGGCCGGCCGCTCGGCGGCGGGGCCGTCCAGCAGGGTGCGGGCGGCGGCCTTGGCGGCCTCCACGTCCGGCTGGTCGAAGGGGTTGATCCCGAGCAGGCGGCCGGCCACCGCGGTGGCCACCTCCCACAGCAGCAGCTGGGCGCCGAGCGAGCCGGCGACCTGCACGCCGTGGCCCGGGGCCGCGACGTCGTCCTCGCCGACGAGCTGCACCTGCAGCAGGTCGGGGGCGTCCCACACGGTCTCGGGGTCGCCGGGGGCGACGACGACGGGCAGCAGCCCGGTGCCGTCCTTGCCCGTGGACTCGGCGATCAGCTGCTCGATCCAGGCCGGCAGTCCGGCGATGCCGGACCCGTGGTCGGCGAAGACGAGCTTGTCGCGCAGCGGGCGGGTGCCGCCCAGGGCCGCGCCGAGCTGCAGGCCCGGGTTGTCCTCGTCGTCGGCGATCAGCAGGTCGAGCACGGCCTCCGCGTCGTCCAGCAGGGCCGCGACGTCCACGCTGGCCAGGCCGGTGGGGACCAGGCCGAACGCGGTGAGGGCCGAGAAACGCCCGCCCACGGTCGGGTCCGCGGTGAAGACGGCGCGCCAGCCGGCGGACTCGCACGCGGCGTGCAGCGGTGAGCCCGGGTCCGTGACGGCGACCAGGCGGGTGCGGGGGTCGATCCCGGCGTCGCGGAACGCGGCCTCGACGACGCGGCGCTGCGAGTCGGTCTCCACGGTGGAGCCGGACTTGGAGGAGACCACCAGCACGGTTCGCTCGAGGTCGCGCTCGAGGGCGCGGGAGACCTGGAGCGGGTCCGTGGAGTCCAGGACCTCGAGCTCGACGCCGGCCGTCGCCGCGATCACCTCGGGGGCCAGGGACGAGCCGCCCATGCCCGCCAGGACCACGCGGTCCACGCCCTCGGCGCGCAGCTCCCGGGTCAGCTGGGCGATGTGCGGGACGAGGGCGCGGGAGTCCTCGAACAGGTCGATCCAGCCGAGCCGCTTGGCGGCCTCGTCGCGGGCCGGCGCCCCCCACAGGTCGGCGTCCTGCGCCCCGAGGCGGGAGGCGACGCGGTCCTGGAGGAGGGCGGGCAGATGGCGGTCGATCGCCTCGAGGGCGGCTCCGGTGGCGGTGAGGCCGAGGGTGCTCATGGG